>JAGCFU010000018.1 GCA_017649945.1 Bacteroidales bacterium
CAAGAAGTTAAACGGCATAACCATCAGCAACGAACGCCTTGAATACCTCGGCGACGCCATCCTCAGCTCCATAGTGGCGGAATATCTTTTCAAGAAATATCCCACCAAACAAGAGGGTTTCCTCACGGAGATGCGCTCACGTATCGTCAGCCGCGCCTCACTGAACAAACTCTCAATGAAACTCGGCTTCGACAAGATGGTGATGTACGCGAAATCTCACGACCGCCACGCACAGTTCCGCTCAATTGGAGGCAATGCCTTCGAAGCATTTACAGGAGCGCTTTTCCTCGACAGAGGCTACAGTTTCACATACAAAATCATCGTCGACCACATCATCCTGATGCACCTCGACATAGACGATATCGAGAAAAACGACGTTAACTATAAGAGCAAACTCCTCGAATGGTCACAAAAGGAAAAACATCATGTTGAATTCAGACATGTGGGCGTAAAAGGCGAAGGCTTCGAAAAACAATATATCATTCAGGTGCTAATCGACGAAAAAGAATACGGCCAGTCAGTTGATTTCTCTATAAAAGGCGCCGAACAGCTTGCCGCTGAAAAGACCTGGCATCAGATGGAAGAGGGATCACAAGTCATTTAAAAACAATAAGTTATGGTTAAGAAAAAGAAAAAAATAGTCGTCGAGCCTTTCGATGACATAAAAATTATAGGTATCTGCACGCATCTCGAGGATTTCAAACTTGCATGGCATATCAATAAGTTGTTGAATGTCAACCTTGTAAAGTATTCCGATATCGTCAACGAAGACGGCTTGGAGTTCTCGTTTTACCTTTATGACGGTGGCGAAAACTGCAACACCTACAACCTCGTGGAGATTTCCAACTCAGAAGGCCGCTGGGTTACCTTCTCTCCAGCCACCGACTATATCATCGTGATTCGTAATTTCATCAACGAGGAAAACCTCGCGAAACATCTTGAAAAAATCAAACATATCGAAGGAGTCCAACTCGCCTATGTTATTGATTTAGATATGAATAGCAAAATAGACGCGCTCCTCGAAGATATTGAAATGCATGAAATTGACATCGTAACAAGCATGAAAAAATGAAAAGTCTGAAAATTTCCTTCAAGATTTACTGCCTTTTAATTGCAATATTTTTCATCTTCAGATTGATATTGCTTTTCACGAATTTCGACAAAATTGACAACGCTTCATTCGGCGAAATTGTTAAGGCTTTTTTAATCGGGTGGAAATTTGACACCACAACCGCCTGTTATATACTCGCCTTACCGGTTATATTTTTTATAATATCTGAATTTGTTGGAAAAACTTATAATATTATAAGAATATTTACAATTTGGTTTATCTCCATACTTTCCTCATTATCTTTCTTGGTTTGTGGTGCAGATATACCATATTACAATGAATTTATCACACGTTTCAACATTTCTGCTTTAAATAATATGAAATTGGGTCAAACAGGAACTGTGATAAAAATGATTCTTGGCGAGCCAAAGTTTATAATATACATAATTCCTGTTATTATATTATTGGTTTTATTCATATGGGTTATAATAAAAATAATCAACGGGACAAAATCGTTTAAAAAAGGCGAAATCCTTTATAAATCAATAGGTTCTGTGGTTTTGGCGGTGTTGCTTTTCTTTGGAATGCGCGGACGCATAAATCTCGACGATGTTCCTTTATGTCTCAACGACTCGTTTTTCTGTTCAAACAATTTCCTGAACCAACTCGGATTGAACCCGAATTATGTTCTGCTAACAAGCGCCATGGAAGATGTTGAAAACGATTATTTTTCCAACATTGAACCCGAAGAAGCCATTGCAGAAGTAAGGAAACAGCTTGGCATTGAAGTTGAAAACGAAGATTTCCCGTTAAGCAGAAAGGTGGTTTCAGATAAAGAAAGAAACAATTACAACGTTGTTTTGGTTCTGATGGAAGGCATGAAAGCCGTAAATCTCGAACATTTCGGAAACGAGCAGCATTTAACTCCGGTTCTCGACTCGCTATGCGATAAGTCATTGTTATTCAGCAATTTTTACGCACAAAACACGAGAACTTGCTATGGAATCTTCAGCACTTTGATGTCATACCCTTCCATGTACCCCGGCAATCCGATGTATGGAACGCCATTGCGAAAATACGAGAGCATGCCTTCGGTGCTCAAGGAAAACGGCTATTCAACAGCGGCAATCATACCGCACGACAAGCAATTCGACAATATTTACGGGTTCTTTCTTGCCAACGATTTTGAAAAAATAATTTCAGAGGAAGACTATCCCAAAAACGAAATCATCAACAGCTGGGGCATTCCCGACCACATGCTTTTCGACCACTCAATCGAGCTGATTGATGAAATTGCAACTACATATGGGGGTGATAAGCCGTTTTTTATCAACATCTTAACAGTCAGCAACCATGCTCCGTTCATTTTGCCGGATATATATACATCACCGCATCCTGAATATACCGACGAGAATAAATTGATTGAATACGCCGACTTCTCCATAGGATATTTTCTCAAAAAAGCATCAGCAAAACCTTGGTTTGACAATACTATTTTCGTGTTTCTGGGCGATCACGGAAGGCATTGCGCCACACCTTACCCAATTTCATTGGATTTTGTGCATATACCGCTTATAATCTATTCTCCAAGCCTCATTGAGCCGGAAACAAACTCTCAAATAGCATCGCAAATAGATGTTTTCCCAACCGTTATGGGACTTTTGGGCATAGATTACAACAACAGCACATTCGGCATCGATTTGCTCAAGCAACAACGCAAATACGCCTATTTCATGAACGGAAACAAATACGGTGTTGTGGACGACGAATGGTATTATTCCTCTGATTTAAAGGGAAATTCACTCGGTTTGTATCATTATCAGGACAATGACGCCACGAATTATGAGGAACAGGAAAAAGAAAAAGCCATAGAAATGAAATTCTATGGCGAGAGTAACTGGAAAACCATGTTGATACTCAATGGCAATCGTACCGAAGTATCAAGGTTTTTAAGATAATCAAGCGTTTTCAAACTGCTTCAGGAAACGTAAATCGTTCTCGAAGAACAATCTCAAGTCGTTGATTTGATATTTAAGCATTGCAATACGTTCGATTCCCATACCGAATGCGAAACCGGTATATTCTTCAGGGTCGATGTTGCAAGCCTTGAGGATGTTCGGGTCGCAAATGCCGCAGCCGAGAATCTCCACCCATCCTGTGTGTTTGCAGATGTTGCAACCTTCGCCGCCGCAGATGTTACAAGAGATATCCATCTCAGCTGATGTCTCCGTAAACGGGAAATATGATGGACGGAAACGCACTTTGGTACCTTCACCGAAGTATTCCTGTACGAAATGATACAACGTCTGTTTCAAGTCGGCAAACGACACGTTTTTATCGATATAAAGACCTTCTATCTGATGGAAGATGCAGTGTGCACGCGCTGAAATGGCCTCATTACGGAACACGCGTCCCGGAGCGATGATGCGGATAGGCAATTTACCCTGCTCCATCACACGTACCTGCACGCTTGAGGTGTGCGTGCGAAGCACAACATCCGGTGACTTTGTCACGAAAAACGTGTCTTGCATGTCGCGAGCCGGATGATCAGGAGGGAAGTTCAAAGCTGAGAACACATGGAAGTCGTCTTCAACTTCAGGACCTTCAGCCACCACGAATCCCAAACGTTTGAAGATATCGTTGATCTCGTTTCTAACTATCGAGAGCGGGTGACGCGAACCGTTCATGGCGTAGACAGGAAGACTAAGATCGATATCGGTTTTGCCCTCTGACTTTGTCTCAAACTTCTTCTGTTGCTCGTCAATGATGTCTTGGATGGTGTTT
This sequence comes from Bacteroidales bacterium, assembly GCA_017649945.1. GTDB lineage: Bacteria > Bacteroidota > Bacteroidia > Bacteroidales > F082 > Limimorpha. Next base: position 3,836 of record JAGCFU010000018.1, read on the forward strand.
TTAAGCTCGTTAAGCTTCATTCCCATCTCCTTGCGCATCTCCGGAGCCACCTGTTTAAACTCGGTGAAAAGCTCAGTAATTGTGCCTTTTTTACTAAGATATTGGATACGGAACTGCTCCAACGCTTCTTTGTTGTCAGCTTGGAACGCCTTAATGTCAGCTAATATTTTTTCTATTTTGTCAATCATTTTACAATTTCCATTGAGATTATTGAGACTGGTTTTACTGGAACATCACCCGGACGTGTCTGCACTGCTGCGATTTTATCGACAACATCGAGACCTTCTGTCACTTCACCGAAAACGGTATATTCGCCGTCGAGATGCGGTGTGCCGCCTATGCTCATATAAGCCTGACGCTCTTTTGCGCCGAACGCTTTGCCATAATATTGTTCAAATCTGTTCAACATCACTTCGTCGAGAACCTGTCCCTGGACGATGTAAAACTGTGAGCCGCTTGACATTTTCTGAGGGTTCACCTGGTCGGCCTGACGAGCTGCAGCGAGAGCGCCTTTCTTATGAAAATGGTTCTTTTTTATCTCTGCAGGGATGCGATAACCCGGGTCGACACGACCGTCAGCGTTCTGTCCGCCTTGAATCATGAAGTTTTTGATGACACGGTGGAACGGAGAGCCTGTATACCATCCTTCGTTAACTAATTTAATGAAATTGTCGCGATGCAGCGGTGTGTCGTCATAAAGCATCACTGTGATGTCGCCGTAGTTTGTCTTGATTAAGACTTTTGTCTCGTTTTGTGCTTGTGCTGCCATACCTAAAAAAACGCAAAATATTAATAATAATTTTTTCATATTTTTCATTCTAAGATTTGTGAATAAATGATTTGCAGACTTATCCTTTCGTCGGTACTGGTGCTCTCAGGACCATGGAAAGCCCAGCGATGCGGCACCAAAGAACCTTGGTCTACATAGATAAACAGACCGTTGCAATCGGTGGCGTATGTTCCGTTTTTTATCAGATTCTGTACATATTCCGAGACTCTGAACCATACCGTGCCATCATCTGCGTTGTAATTGCCGCCGAAATATTCCGAACTGATATATTGGTCGGGGAGAATCATGTAAGTGGTGTCGGTGTCAAACTTTGCTGCGGCAGCGACTAACTTTGTCGGAGGGGCGTACATGCTCGTATCTGTCACGGCACCTTTCAAGACCAGCTTAGCCTCGTTTATTATGATACTTCCGTCCAATGAGTTTGCCCATTCCTGAATTGTCGGGAACTTCAGCCAGGTCCTTGTTCCGGCAGTTCCTTGTACATACAGTTTCTCGTTGTTGGTGGTGTCGTTGAAAACGATTTCTGAATTTGAGTAATCATGTGTGTAATGATTGAATCTCACATCAGAAGAGGAAATTGTGAAGTCATATCTCAGCGTATCTTCGCTGTTATGGTAATACAGACGCAGATATGTGTAGCTGTGAGTCAGATTGAATGAAACAACAGATGCCGCCTCGTCATTTTTATCGCACACCAAATGCAATCCTTTGAACATTTCCTTAAAATCGTCATTCGTTTCATATACGCCGCTTGCTATAAACTTTTCACCCAAAGATACATTGATAGGGATGCTTAGAACACCTCTGTCGAGAATGGTATCTATCGGTGTAAGAGGTCGTGGCACAAACGTCATGTTGGCAAGTTCTTCCGTCTCGCATTCCAATGTCATGTCAGATTTATAAGTTGAGTCGGCATACATCGCTTCTGAAATCTCATAAACTTTTAAAGTTATCTGTTTGTCTGTCGTATCGCCATAATAACCGTTATAGCAAAGGTTCAGGACCAATGAGTCGGCAACAGCGTCATCGCCCCATATCAAACTGCTTGTACTTAACGAAAATTGTGTGTAAAAGTCAAGGTTTGAATTGCCAAACATCGGGTCGTTCATGTTTCCGATGAAGGAATATCCCACCTGTTTGGTGCTCAGTGAAGGCACGGTAAATGTGCTTGATTTAATGTCATCCGAGTTATTAAACCAAACTGTGTCTACAAAAATGTTATTGGTAGGTTGTAAGTTATTACCTATTGTTTTTGTGGTTTTTTTACAAGAAAATCCTATCAGACTTATCAATAAAACAAGTGTCAGTGCACGAAATTTCATATTCATTTTATTTTATCGTAAAATTCGTTGTAAGCATCAACGTAATTTTCTTCTCCAGGGTATTCAAGAATAGGTTTATTCAATGATCTTGCGTATTTTTCCACTTCCGGATTGATGTTTGGACTTGCCATCACTATAGCGTCGGAGAAATCGAGTGCTGACTTTTGAATATTGGCGTATGTCGGGGTTTTTAGCCATTTTATTTCTTTGGCGATGATTCCCGGCATTTTCAGTTTCTTTTCGTAGCTGTCGCGGAATGCGCCTTCAAAGTCGTCATCGTAAAGCGAGTAAACCACTTTAGAATCGCTGAAGAGCGGGTTGTCTTTGAATGCGCGTTTTATGAACAGAGGTACGAGAGAAGTCATCCAGCCATGGCAATGAATGATGTCAGGAGGCCAGTTCAGCTTTCTTACTGTCTCAATAACTCCACGTGAGAAAAACATGGTACGGTCGTCGTTATCCTCGAAAAAGACTTTGTTTTTATCAACGGTGGTGAACTTCCTCTTTGCGAACAGCTCGTCATTATCATCGATGAAATATATCTGAATCCTCGCTTTTTGAATCGAAGCCACTTTGATGATGAGAGGATGGTCCGTGTCGTTGATTATCATATTCATACCAGAAAGACGTATCACCTCGTGCAGTTGGTTGTGCAGTTCGTTGATGTTGCCAAAGCGCGGCATGAAGATGCGTATTTCTTTTCCTCTTTCTTGGATTCCCTGCGGTAAGTATCTGCCAATCAAGGACATCGGAGTCTCTTTGAGATACGGCGTGATTTCTTGGTGGATAAATAATACCTTCATTTTTATAAGTCGAAAATTAACTTACAAAATTAAGCAATTTTTTTGGAATAAATCAATTTTTTTTAGAAAAAATTTGTTTTTCCAGTCTCTGATACCAATTTTCGCCGAATTTTCTTATCAACGGTTCTTTCAGGAACTTGTACAGCGGTATGCCTTCTTTTTCGCCGAAACGTTTCGCGGGCACGCACACGCTCCACTCGTGATACATTATATACGTGAAGCCGTCTTTTTCCAGCAGTCTTATCGGATACAGATGGCAGCTTATAGGTTTCCAGAAGTCGATTTTGCCTTCGTTATAAGCCTTTTCAATGGCACAGAGTGCCGTTCCGTTTTCATGAAAATACACGAAAGCGCATTCCTCACCGTTGACAAGTTGCGTCGTCAGTCCGCCGAAGTCGTCGTAGTCGTAAACATCGTTATCCTCGATGGCTTTGATGCCTTCCGGGCGCATATAAGGTTTGATCTGCTCGATATTTTCCTCGATGATGCCAACCTCATCCGGTTCAAGAGGCGCTCCAGCGTCACCGGCCACGCAGCATTCGCCTTTGCAACGCGCGAGCTGGCAGCAGAAACGGGCGTTGAGAAACTCGTCGGTTACTATTACATTGTCGATTATAATCATGGCGCAAAAATACAAAATTTTGTTTATAATCGTTAGCTGTCATTATTGAATTGCCACCTTCCTCCGGAAGCTGAAGATTCAATAATTGACAGCTAACTACACTATGCCGTAAATGATTGATTTTCAACGTTATTAAAATTTTTTAAAAAAAATATTTCATTTTTAAAATAATAATGTAGTAATTTTGCAGCGCGAAATTGTTTCTCGCAGATTACGCAGAAAAATCCGTGTAATCTGTGCTATCTGCGAGAGAAAAAAAAGAAAAATAAGAATTAAAATTGTGTTATGGTAAAGAATCTTGTGATAGTTGAGTCTCCGGCGAAGGCTAAGACAATAGAAGGCTTTTTAGGGAAGGAGTTTACGGTAAAATCGAGTTACGGACATGTGAGGGATTTGAACAAATCGAATTTGAGTTTGGACATGGACCACGGCTTCATGCCGGAATATGAGGTCCCGGATGATAAAAAACATCTTGTTGCGGAATTGAAGAAACTGTCAGCAGGCGCCGAGATGGTGTGGCTGGCATCCGATGAGGACCGCGAGGGAGAGTCTATTTCATGGCATCTTTATGAGACTTTGGGCTTGAGCGATGACAAATACCGCCGTATCGTGTTCCACGAGATCACAAAACCGGCTATTTTGCACGCCATCGACAACCCACGCAAGATTGACATGGACCTCGTGGCAGCACAGCAGGCACGCCGCGTCCTCGACCGCCTCGTAGGTTATGAACTGTCACCGCTTCTCTGGAAGAAGGTGAAACCGGCACTTTCAGCTGGTCGCGTGCAGAGCGTGGCAGTACGTCTCATCGTCGAGCGCGAAGATGAAATCAAGAACTTCGTGAACAGCAGCGCATACCGAGTGACAGCGAATTTCTCGTTTACCATCGACAATCACGAATATCAGCTGTTTGCAGAGCTTCCTACACGTTTCGAGAAGGAAGAGGAAGCATATAAATTCCTTGAAGACTGCAAGAGCGCAGGATATACCATCAAAGCGGTGGATAAGAAGCCTGTTTCAAAATGCCCGGCACCTCCATTCACCACTTCAACACTGCAGCAGGAAGCCGGTCGTAAGCTCGGTTTCTCGGTGAGCAACACCATGCGCATCGCACAGCAGCTCTACGAATCAGGAAAGATCACATACATGCGTACCGATAGCGTAAACCTCTCGACTTTCGCACTCGGTCAGGCCAAGAAAGAAATCGAGAACCTCTACGGCGCACAATACGTGAAGACAAGACAGTTCACCACAAAATCAAAGGGCGCACAGGAAGCTCACGAAGCTATCCGCCCGACATATCTCGACCAGCAGACTATCAAAGGCACTGCCGACGAACGCAAGCTCTACGAACTCATCTGGAAACGTACCATCGCATCGCAAATGGCTGACGCTCAGATAGAAAAGACCGTCGTAAATATCGATGTTTCGAATTCTGACAAAGATTTCGTGGCATCAGGCGAGGTGGTTCTCTTCGACGGATTCCTCAAAGTTTACATCGAAAGCGTCGATGATGAGAACGGCGAGAACGTCAACAGCATGCTTCCTCCTATGAGAGTCGGTCAGGTGCTCGATTTGGACAAGATGGAGGCACAACAGCGTTTCGCACGCAAGCCTTTCCGATACACTGAGGCATCTCTCGTCAAGAAAATGGAAGAACTCGGCATCGGCCGTCCTTCAACATACGCCCCGACAATCTCAACCATCCAGAAGAGAGAATATGTCGAGAAGAAAGACATTGCAGGCGAGACACGCACATACAAGATTTACACTCTGAAAAAGAACAAAATCACTGAGAAGACCGGCAAGGAAAACATCGGTTACGAGAAGGCAAAACTCGTTCCGACCGACATCGGTGTGCTCGTTAACAAGTTCTTAATAAACTACTTCGAGACTATCGTCGACTATAACTTCACAGCTAACGTTGAGAAAGAATTCGATAAGATTGCCGAAGGTCGTTGCGAGTGGAATAAGATGATTAAGGATTTCTACAAAGACTTCCATAAGACAATCACCGAAACATCAGATAATTCCGGCAAATTCAGCGGCGAGAAACTTCTTGGCGTTGACCCTGTGTCAGGCAAGAACGTCTACGTGAAAATCGGTCGTTTCGGTCCTGTGGCACAGATTGGCGACACCGAATCAGAGGAGAAACCGAAGTTCGCTGGCCTGCACAAAGACCAGAGCATAGAGACAATCACTTTGGACGAAGTTTTGGATTTGTTCGCATTCCCACGCTCATTGGGCGAATACGAAGACGCTGAGATTCAAGTTGCAATAGGTCGTTTCGGTCCGTACTTGAAGCACAAAAACGCATTCTACAGCCTCTCGAAGCTCGATGACCCGTCGTTGGTGACATTCCAGCGCGCCATTGAAATCATTGAGAGCAAACGCAAATCGGATGCCGACAATGTTGTGACCACCTATCCTGAAGATAAAGATATGTTGGTGCTTCGCGGCCGCTTCGGAATCTATATCTCATACAAGAAGGCTAACTACAAGATTCCGCGCACATACGACGCTAACAACCTGACATATCAGGATTGCTTGGATATCGTGAATAATCCGGATAATGCGTCTAAGAAGAGAGGGAAGAAATAAAAAACCACCTCAATACAAAAAAGGAAACGAAAATGATTCGTTTCCTTTTTTATTTAAATGAAAATATTGATGCGCTTTTTTAGGATATGTATATCGTTATTCTACAAATTAATTGCTTCCAACCATAGGAATTCCTAACTGTTTGCAAATCGTTTTTGCAGTGTAATCAACAATATTTGGATGACGGGGAACGGCGACTATTATTCCCTTCGGACTTTCATAGAGGCTGTGGTTTGAGCCTTCGCGTCGCAACACACATCCATTTTGTTGCAGATGCTTAATTAAAAGGTTTCTTTTCATTTTATGCCATAGCTAACTTTCTGTAAAAAATTCGTTCACCTTTGAAATTCTCGTGGGCTTTTTCTTTGTTGCACTCCAAAATCAATGAAATTGCTTCTTTCATGTTTTCCATAAGCTCCTCAAAAGTGGCGCCTTGCGAAATCGCTCCGGGCAACTGCTCACACTGTCCGCAATACCAGCCGCTTTTCTCGTCCTTATGAATCAAAATTGTGTATTCCATATTATGATGAATTTATTTTGCAAAGATAATAAAAAATTTTGAAATGTGGTGTTTTTTGAAAAAAATGCTGTGCGGAGTAGAGACGTGCCATGGCGCGTCTCTACAACACAGCGTCTCCCTTATTTCACAACAATCTTTTCCGTAAATTCTTTCCCGTCACTCATTCGCACTTTGATTAGGTATAAACCTGGGGTGAGGTTAGCGATGTTGATGGTTGACGATTGTAGAGACGCGCCATGGCCTGTCTCTACAAGGCGGCCGTCCATATCGTAGATTTCGACAGATTTGCAGTTGACATCCGGTGAAAATTCGATGTAAATGATATCTTTTGCCGGGTTGGGATAGCATAGATAAGGTTTTGCGATGGATTCCTCGTTTTCGCTGACGGAATTGTATCCGTTTTCATCGACTTTAAGGATGTATGAGTAATACTCCTGATATCCTGGACCTTTGGCATAGATTCCAGTCAATATGCAGCCTCCGTCTTCTGTTGCCTGAATAGTGTTGATATCATAAAAATCACCATTATTGCCGTAATGCCTGCGCCAGATAAGATTGAGTTCTTTGTCGAATTTGCTGACAGTGACTGTTGTTGGAGCCGTCGAGCCTCCGGAATAATGAGAATGGTCACGTAGTCCCATAACACCGCAATGGAAGACAGCATTGTCCGTTACACTAATTGCTTTAGTGTTGGCGGGCAATGTTCTGGTTTTATAATTCTGTAAATCCCTGTAAATATCCCAAACATTGGTATTCGAGACATCAAGACTGTCGTTTAATACCGTGACGAAATGGCAATTACCGATGACACCGCCATAGTGTTTTGTAAAACGTCCTCCGGTAGTTGTAAGAAAAGCCGTGTCATTGAGATATTCAGATGTTCCATTTATATAGGCATAATAATAAGTGGTGTCGGGATGTGTTTGTTGAGGGTCTTCCTGTACTATTCTGATAGGCATATTATTAAGCATTCCTGCCATTCTGCAATTCAGTGTAGAATCAACATGATAGTAACCGTCACCGTTTCCATTAATAAAGATAATCAAACCGAAGCTATTATCAGATTTGCTTTTTATAAATGTGTCATAAAGAGAGTGAGACGATGTGTTTAATGAGAAATCCTCTTTTGTTTTTAACAACTCCCCTCCAGTTGTGAGTATGGCAAAAAGGTAGCAGTAGCCATCCGTTTTAAGGCTGTGGGCAGCCATAAAAATGGTGCCGTCATCTTTCATTATCACTTTCGGCAAGTCTTTTATTGAAGTGGACAGACGTACATAGTCTGCGCCCAAATCAATCACATTCTGGTTTAAAATGTTCAGTTCTTTGTCAAAACGGATAAAAGCCAACTCTCTCTGTTGGTAGTCAGCGTAAGAATCACCTGTTATCAGTGTCGCGACAGCCAAATAATCGTCATCAAACTCAGGATGTCGGAACAGGCCGCTGTATTTAACGTTTTTTCCGTCTATTTGGAAAACGAGAGTGTTGACGACATTCCCTTCAGGAGATATGCTTACCAGCATGTCGTTATGGTAGATGTATTGAGCATCGCAGCTGACAATATAGCCGTGGTCATGCGTTTCAACGACAAGTTTTGCTTCGCGTTTGAAACCGTCTGTAGGAGGGATCATGCTCTCAAAATAGTTTTGAGATATGCCAGACAGAGCTATGATCAAACCCAGTAAAAGAAATGATATTTTTTTCATATGATTATTTATTAGATCTCATTCTTTAACAATACGTTCCGTGAATTCTTTACCGTCGCTCATTCTCACTTTGATTAGGTATAAACCTGGTGTGAGGTTGGCGATGCTGATGGTTGACGATTGTGGAGACGCGCCATGGCCTGTCTCTACAAGGCGGCC
>JAGCFU010000025.1 GCA_017649945.1 Bacteroidales bacterium
TCACTCGGTGCTTGGGGCGGAGACTTCTTTCTGGCTGCCACAGAACTTTCAGAAAAAGAGGTTAAAGATTATTTTTGTAAAAAAGGCCTTAACGTAGTTATCAAGTACGACGATATAGTCCTCTAGTTTTTGCAACTTTGCTACTTGAAAATTATGCTTAAAAAATATATCATTATATTGGTTTTGCTGGTTTCTGCAACCATGCTGAAGGCTCAGAATCTCAATGCCGAGCGTCTGCCTGACATGAATGTGCCACGTGCCGGACACAACGTGTTTTATGCCGATGGCGAGCTAACGGTGGTGGGCGGACACACCTCAGGTTTTGTGCTCACTCCGACTGCCGAATATTTCAGTGACGGCGTGTGGCATGTTGTACCTACCGTGTATTCGCACGACAACGGCATGGCTGTGGTGCTCAATGATGGCAAGCAGGTTTTACTCGCCGGCGGCCACGAGAAAAACTTAGGCTTCGGACAAAGTTTCGAGCTTGAGATTTACGACCGCGAGCGACATTCGTTTGAAGGCTTCGGCACACTTGAACGTAACAGAGCATTCGCACAAGGCATTGAACTCGACAACGGAAATGTTCTGATTTGCGGCAACCACAAAGGCAACGACTGCTTCGAGATGTTCGACGGACAGAGGGCATGCCACCATGTGAAAGACGTGGCTGTATGGCGCTCATCGCCTTATCTGCTTCCCATTTCCAACGACGATGTGTTGGCTTTCGGCACAGTATGGCGTGGACGTTTTGAGCCTTGTGATACAGTTGACCATCTCAATGGCGAACCATTCTGTGTACCACTACTAAAAGACTGGATTCCAATGATTTATAATCAAAACAGCCACGCTAATCAGTCGTTTATTGGCGACAAAGAGGCTGGCGATTATTCATACATCATTGCAGCGCAGAATCTTGACGGCGAAATAGCCTTTATCCATATCCAAGACACAGTGTTTTCGATTTTGCCGACCTCCTCGTCTGTCCCGACATCATCGGAATGGGGAAAGATACATTACAACCGTGTCGCTGTAGCCGACCGCAATACCCATAAAGCCCATCTCGTTGGCAACGATGCCGATGGTCGCGCATACGTGGTAATGGTTGAATACGACAAGAATCCTGCACCACTAACCTTATATTATACCGAGCCTCTGCAAGATTTCGGCGATGCCACTCCATTGCTCACTCCCGACGGCAACCTCATCGTCATAGGAGGCATCATCGACGACAACTTCACACCTGTAACATCAGTGTGGCTGCTGCATACAGGCACCGAAAAAGCTTTATCGGAAACACACACCTATTCAGCTTGGCTGTGGATACTTTGCAGTTTGGTACTAATTGCAATTGTTTTAGTTATTGCTAAACGCATTCACAAACCTACACAGCCTACGTCACAGCTCGATGCCGCTTCAAAAGAAATGATGGCGCGCATCAAAAACATAATGGAAACACAGCAGCTTCATCTGAATCCCGACTTGAAAATATCTGATGTTGCTGAGGCTGTAGGTATAAACAAAAACGCCGTTTCAGCTTGCATCAACGCTAACGGAAGCACTTTCAGCCAGCTCGTTAACGACTATCGCCTAGAATATGCCAAAAAGTTGCTGCGCCAGTCGCCCGACATGAAGATTGCCACCGTCGCACTTGAATCGGGATTCGCCAACGAAAGGTCTTTCTTCAGAGCTTTCAAGGCTGCCACAGGCACCACTCCAAAGGATTGGGTAAAGCAAAATCAGACAAAATCATAGTCCAAAATGACTGACAATTTATACAAACGACTGACAAAGTGTAATTTGTCAGTCGTTTTTTTGTATTGAATAGTAGCTGTTTCAGTGCTTTAGGCTAAATTTGCACACCTTATTTATTGTGTCAATAGTATTTATTAACAAATTTCTATATCATGAAAACTAGAACATTATTATTTTGTCTGCTTGTGCCGTTTATGGCATTAGTTTTTAACAACTGCGACAAAAGCAGCAGTTCAGGAGGCGGCGCATCGTTGACTCCGTCGGTATCAGTCGATCAAGTATCATTTGACAACGGGGCCTCCAGTCAGATTGTCACAATAAACCTCGGAAGATACAAATACTTCGGTGCTTTTATCGATGAAATAGTTGACTGGTGTGATGTCGAAATCCTGAGAGCGCAAGGCAAAGTGAAAATCACCACAACACCTAACACAGGTAGCATAGCGCGTGAATGCCATGTCCAAATCTGGGTATCCAAGACAGGCGATCCTAATGACGAGGATGAAGAATGGTTCACAGTGCTTGTCCAGCAGAGTGCTACTGGCGGTGGAGGCGGCGGAGGCACCACCGATAAATGGGTTGACCTCGGTCTGCCAAGCGGCATCTTATGGGCTTCTTACAACGTTGGAGGCAGCAAACCTGAAGACTACGGCGACTATTTCGCATGGGGTGAGACTGACACTAAAGTGGCATTCACATGGTCTACATACGGACATGCAGCATGGGGTGAAGACATCTATGGTCGGGAAGGTTATTTTTTAATCAAATACTGCTCTCGTCAAATGGATGGTTTGGAGGGCTTCACCGACAACCTCACAGAACTCCAGCTGCAAGATGACGCCGCAAAAGCAAACATGGAAAGCGGGGCGAGAATTCCATCAAAAGAGGAATGGCAAGAGTTGAAAGATCACACAACACACGATTACGCCGAAATTAATGGCATAAGTGGCAGACGTTACACTGGCTCTAACGGAAAAAGCATTTTCATTCCTTTCGCCGGTTATATTAATAATGAGTCTATGAATGACGATAACTTCTACGGATATTATTGGTCAAATGCACTCTATACAAACGTGCCTAATTATGCATGGGTTTTCGTCTGCGGAGAGGGAGGCTGTAATATTAACAGCCAACAAACGCGTATTTTAGGTGCCTCAGTACGTGCTGTGCGTTCCGGAAAATAAATAACAATTAAATATTACAATCATGAAAACAAGAAAACTATTATTATTTTGGCTGCTTATGCCAGTATTAGCATTCGTTTTGGGCAGCTGCGACAAAAGCAGTGGCAGCTCTGGAGGCAGTGCATCTGTGACTCCTTCAGTATCAGTTGAAGAAGTCTCATTTGACAATGATGCTTCCAGTCAGATTGTTACAATAAACCTCGGAAAATACAAATTCTACGGTGCTATCGTCGATGATGCAGGCGCAGGCTGGTGCACAGTCGAAATCCTGAGAGCGCAAGGCAAGGTACAAATCAACACAACACCCAACACTGGCACCACAGCTCGTGAATGTAGTGTTGGAATCTGGGTAGCCAACACCAACGACCCTGATGACGAAGACGGAGAATGGTTCACGGTATCTGTCAGACAGGAAGCTGTAGGTGGCGGAGGAGGTGGTGGTAGCGACACTCCATCAGTGACACCTAACAATCTCACATTCAATTATGATGCTTCTTCGCAGATTGTGACAATAAACAAAGGTGAATACAGCCATTATGGTGCTTCTTTAGGTGATGGAGCACACGGCTGGTGCAATGTGACTGTGCTTGAAAACAATCAAGTTGAAATCAGAGTGTCGATAAACAGTAACACCACACCACGCCAAGGCACTATCAACTGCTGGGTAGCGGATTCACAATATCCATCGGATGATGAAAAAGTGATTTTGCCTGTAACGGTGACACAGAATGTTTGTGATTTACAAGTCGATGAGGCTACTTGGATGAGATTCAATTTCGAGATGGAAGCCGACAGAACCTGCACATGGTCATACGACGGCGGCGGTCAGTTTACAGTTTCTGAAATGAAATACATTTGGTTCAGAGAATTCCAAGACATGCACGTCACACAGTCAAACGACACTGTCACATTCTGGGGATCAGCCGCAACAGAAGGTCCGAACGGCGACATTTATTACTATAACAACCGTTATGTATGGTTTATGATTACAGGCTTTAGCTTACCTTACGACCACTGCGAACTGTGTTTGGTTAACTACGATTACAACGGTATGGGACATAACCCCGACCCTAATGGAAATTGGCAAACCGACACCATTTATGCACATGTCAGAATGCAGCACATCCCACTTTATAGCTACGATCTTCATCTTAATCCCAGCAGCAAAACTGGTGAGTTACACTTCTATTATGAAGGAACCGATATGGATGTGCTTGAAGGACATTACAACAGTTTCGCACGCACAAAAGATGACTATTTCCAAGAAGAGGATTATGTATGGGTTGGCCGCGACAGGGATGAAGGCGAAGTGGAAGTGCATTTCACTTTAAAGTAATCCCACACAATATAGTGATTCTACACCCCAGTTGGACAAAAACCTTCTGGGGTGTATTTTAATAAAAAAGACTATTTTTTTCTCAAAAAAGATATTCATATTATCAAAATTATTTTGTATAATTGCAGTTTGGAATTATGTGAAGTAAATTTTTTGATGAAAAATTGGAAATACATCATAAGTCTCTCATTCTTAATGTGTTTGCTTTTAGGAACGCAGAAATACGCTGTCGCCGAAAACGAACATGAAGAGAATTTCAATGCCGGCGAGGTTATAATCGAGCATATCCTTGACTCGTATGACTGGCACATTTTCACCTGGAAAGGCCATCATGTGAGCGTCTTTCTGCCTTGCATAGTCTTCAACGAGGGCAAATGCTACACTTTTTCGTCAAGAGTATTTCATGAAAACGACCAATATGTCACGGTGAACAAAACGAACTCAGAAGAGCTTGTTTTTGCCATTCCGCACGAAGGACAATACAAAGGTAAGATAGTGATTATCAACGCCGACGGCTCACAGAAACGTCCGTTCGACATCTCAATCACGAAGAATGTCATGGCGCTGTTTATCTCGTGCACAATCATTCTGGTGCTGTTTTTCCTTGTGACAAGAGCCTATCGCGAACGCGGTGAGAAAGCTCCCAAAGGACTGCAGTCGCTGTTTGAGATGCTCATCGTCTACGTGCGCGACGATATCGCACGAAAAGCCATCAATGAGAAGAGCGTAGACAAGTATCTCCCCTATCTCATCACGGTGTTTTTCTTCATCTTCATCAACAATTTGTTGGGACTGATCCCGATTTTCCCGTTCGGGGCGAACATCACGGGAAACATTGCGGTAACTGCCACTTTGGCGCTTTTTACCTTCTTCATCACGAACCTTCTCGGAAACAAGGAATATTACAAGGACATCGTAAACACCCCGGGCGTGCCGTGGTTTTTGAAGTTCCCGTTGCCTCTCATGCCTATCATTGAGACGGTGGGCTGCTTCACCAAGCCGTTCGTGCTGGCGGTGCGTCTGTTTGCCAACATCACAGCGGGACACATCGTGGTGCTTGGCTTCATCAGCAGCATCTTCATCGTGGCGCAGATAAGTGCGGCGGGAGGCGGCGCAATGTCAGTTTTCTCGCTGATTCTTGTCATCTTCGTCGACTGCATCGAGCTGCTGGTGGCGTACATCCAAGCGTATGTTTTCACCTTGTTGTCGGCCTTGTATTTCGGGATGGCAAGCAAAGAACATCATCATTAAATTTTGAATTTTAAATCTTTAAATAAATTAAAGTTATGTCATTATTAGTCATGTTACAAGAAGTAGCAAACGCAGTGGTCGACTTGGCACCTCTCGCAAAGTTAGGCGCAGGTCTCGCTGCAAGTATCGCAACCATCGGTGCAGCATTGGGTATCAGCAAAATCGGCAGCAGCGCATTGGAATCAATGGCTCGCCAGCCTGAGGCAGCAGGTAACATCCAGACAAGCATGATTTTGGCAGCCGCTTTCGTGGAAGGTGTTTCACTTTTCGCAGTGGTCGTCTGCTTGCTCGTCGCTGTTGGTTGAGAAGGTATCTTAGGTTGTAACGGTTGGTTGCAACCTAAGATTGAATTTTTAATTTTGAATCTTAAATTTTAAATCTTTGAATTTAGAATTATGGAATTGATAACTCCTGATTTCGGGTATTTCTTTTGGATGGTGATAGCCTTCGGCATCGTCTTCTTCTGTCTGGCAAAGTTTGCCTTTCCGGTCATAGGCAAGGCTTTGAAGACACGCGAGCAGAAGATTAGCGAGGCACTCGAACAGGCTGAGCGCACACATGAGGAGATGAAGAATCTTCAGGCGAAAAATGAAGAGATGCTCAAGCAAGCCAAAGAGGAACGCGAGAACATGCTCAACGAAGCCCGCCAATACCGTGACAAAATCATCGAAGAAGCCAAGGAAAAGGCGAAAGATGAGACAAACAGACTCGTGGAATCGGCAAAAGAGACCATCGAGAACGAACGCAAGGCGGCGATGACCGACATCAAGAACGAAATCGCCAACATCTCGATAAAAGTCGCGGAGAAGATTCTCGAAAAAGAACTTTCGACCGACGAGGCACAACTGAATTATATCAACGAAATTATCGAAGAAACTGATAATCAATAAGATAGTATGAAAAACACACTTCTGATACGCCGCTACGCCAAGGCATTCCTCGATTTCGCCATCAAAAACAACATGACGGAACAGGGACTTGCTGACCTCGAGCTCATCACAAAGACGCTCAAGAGCCATCGCGAGTTGCGTAACATACTGTCTCAGCCGTTTTTGCCGAAAGCCAAGAAAGAAGCCATCATCAGCAGGATTTTTGGAGACAAAATCTCTGATAACACATTGAAATTCATCACGTTAATGCTCGACAAGAACCGTCAGGACATCATTCCGATGATTCTCGTCACTTACCGTGAACTTTATAACGAATACAAAGGCATCGCCGAGGTGACGATAACAACCGCGGTGAAAATTGATGAGCCGACGCAGCATAAACTTCTCTATTTTGTAAAAGACAAAGTAAGTGGCAACGTCGTGATTATCAACAAGATAGACAAGAGTATCATCGGAGGCTTCATCATCAATTATCTTGATTATCAGTACGACAGGAGCATTCGGAATGAACTGAAGAGCCTGCAGTCGATATTCAACGATAATCTTTATGTTAAAGGATATTAAAAAAAGAAGATATGGGAACAATAAAACCCGCTGAGGTATCAGCAATTTTGCTTGATGAGTTGACGAACTTCGAGAACGAGGCGTCGCTTGATGTGAAGGGCACGGTGCTCAACGTCGGTGACGGCGTGGCGCGCGTCTATGGCATGAGAGACGCTGAGGCGGGCGAGCTTGTGGAGTTCGAGAAAAACGGCGCTATGGGCATCGTTTTGAACCTCGAGGAAGACAACGTCGGCGTGGTGCTTCTGAACGAAGCCGGCAACATCAACGAGGGCGACACTGTTGTTTGCACACACCGCATCGCATCAGTGAAAGTGGGCGAAGGCCTGCTCGGACGTGTCATCAACACCCTCGGACAGCCTATCGACGGCAAGGGCGAAATCAAAGGCGAGACCGTTGACATGCCATTGGAACGTAAGGCTCCGGGCGTCATCTTCCGCAAGCCTGTTGACGAGCCGTTGCAGACAGGCATCAAGGCCATCGACGCCATGATTCCTATCGGACGCGGACAGCGTGAGCTCATCATCGGCGACCGTCAGACAGGAAAGACAGCCATTGCTATCGATACCATCATCAACCAGAAAGAGTTTTACGACAAGGGCGAGCCTGTTTATTGCATTTACGTGGCAATCGGACAGAAAGGCTCCACCGTCGCCAACATAGTGCAAAGCCTTGAAGACCATGGTGCTTTGCCGTATACCATAGTGGTCGCCGCCACCGCTTCCGACGCAGCAGCAATGCAGTACTACGCACCGTTTGCCGGCGCCGCCATCGGCGAATATTTCCGTGACACGGGACGTGCAGCGCTCATCATCTATGATGACTTGTCGAAACAAGCCGTGGCATACCGCGAGGTCTCGTTGCTTCTCCGCCGCCCACCGGGACGTGAGGCATATCCAGGTGATGTGTTCTACCTGCATTCACGTTTGCTGGAACGTGCAGCGAAGATTATCAACAACGACGAAATCGCAGCGAAGATGAACGACCTTCCGGAGTGCTTGAAAGGCAAGGTGAAAGGCGGCGGCTCGTTGACGGCACTGCCAATCATCGAGACACAGGCTGGCGACGTGTCGGCGTACATCCCTACTAACGTCATCTCCATCACCGACGGACAGATATTCCTTGAGACGAACCTGTTCAACGCTGGTATCCGTCCGGCTATCAACGTGGGTATCTCGGTGTCGCGTGTCGGTGGCAAGGCTCAAATCAAGTCAATGAAGAAGGTGGCAGGAACGTTGAAACTCGACCAGGCACAGTTCCGCGAACTTGAGGCGTTCTCGAAATTCGGTTCCGACCTTGACGCAGCTACGCAAGCTGTGCTCGACAAAGGACGCCGTAACGTACAGATATTGATACAGCCGCAATCGTCGCCGTTGCGTGTAGAAGAAGAAGTGGTAATCATATACTGCGGCGTGAACAATCTTTTGAGAAAGATTCAGCCGAATCAGGTGGCGGAGTTCCAAAAACGTTATCTGTCGCTGCTCAACACCACACAAAAAGAAACAATGAACGCGCTGCGCACAGGTAATTACGGCGATAACGAGAAAGCCATCATGACAAAGGCGGCAGAAGAAATCATCAACGCAATGACTAAGAAAGACTGATAATCATGGCAAATCTCAAGGAAGTAAGGACACGAATCAACTCGGTAAACTCGACGATGCAGATCACTTCGGCGATGAAGATGGTGTCGGCATCAAAGCTCCGCAAGTCGCAGACAGCGATTCTGGCGTTGCGTCCGTATGCTTCCAAGCTTCAGGAGATAATGTCGCGTCTCTCATCGTCGTTGCAAGCATCCGCTGAAGGCGTATATGCCAAGGTTCACAAGGAAAATCCGGAAGACGAGAAGATTCTTTTGATTCCTGTAGCATCCAACAAAGGACTATGCGGAGTGTTCAACGTCAACGTGCTGCGTGAGACGCTCAACGTGTTGAAAAACGATTACAGTGCCCAATACGAGAAAGGAAACGTCGACATCCTATGCATCAGCAAGAAGATTGAAGAAACGCTGCGGTTCAGGAAATATCGCGTGTCGGGCAACGAGAACGAACTCCTCGACAAACTTTCGTATGAAAACGCGTTACCGTTTGCAGAAAGGCTGATGGCCGACTTTGCAGAAGAGAAATATGACCGTATCATCTTCATTTACAATCAGTTCAAGAATGCAGGCACGCAGATTTTAGTGAAGGAGCAGTTCCTACCAATAGTCGGCGCGGAACTCGCTAAAGACGACGAGAAACCAGTCGATGAAATAGAATACATCTTCCAACCATCGAAAGAAGAGATTCTAAATTCATTGATACCCAACTCATTAAAGTTACAATTATACAAGATTTTGCTCGACAGTTTCACTTCGGAACACGGTGCGCGCATGGTATCGATGACTAAGGCCACCGACAACGCCGCCGAGCTGTTGAAAGATCTTAACCTGTCGTACAACAAAGCGCGTCAGGGTGCCATCACGAACGAAATCATCGAGATTGTCGGCGGCGCTAACGCGTTATAAAAACTTGAATGATGATTAACAACGAGGAATTGAGACAAAAATACTCTCCCGAAGGGTCGGCTTTGCGAAATTTGCAAAACAAAATGTTGAAAGAGGTCTTGTTCCTTGACAAGATATGCAGAGAGAACAACTTGACATATTTTCTGACCGGCGGCAGTGCTTTGGGAGCGATTAGACACCACGGTTTTATACCCTGGGATGATGACATGGATATCGCGCTGCTCAAAAAAGATTATCGCAAACTTTTGAAAATTCTTAGAAATATAGATTCAGAAAAGTATGTGCTTCATGACAGACTTTCCGATTTCAATTATATCAACGATTTTCCAAAGTTTAGAGAAAAAAAAGGCAATTTGTTAGGATCATTTCCGAAACGCGGTAAGTTATACAAGTATAAAGGGGTTGGAGTTGACATCTTTTGTGTTGATAAAAACAGTTTTATACGTTCTTTTATCTGCGCGAAGTTAAGAGTTGCCCTCCTTCATTACACTTATCTCATTAAAAATGATTGGTTGAGGAAAGTCGTAACGAAGTTTCAGTGGGTGGTTTTTCACTGTCTGACTCCTTTGACATGGCCTTTGAATGCGTTCAGGAAAAAAGGAGAAATACATTATGGCCTGGGACAAGGTCCGGCAAAGCACTACATGTGGGAATCGGAGGTGTTTCCGGTAGTTGACATGGATTTCGAATCACTGCAGTTATCCATACCGAACAACGTAGACGCTTTTCTGACCAACATTTACGGCGATTGGAGAACTGTGCCTGACGAAAAAGAGATTGCCAAAACAATACATAATTTTGAACTCATTGCTAAAAACAGTAATCATGAATAATATGAGCCAAATTAGTGAGAAAAACACAAAAGACCAGTTGGTTATCGGTTACACCACGGGAGTGTATGACCTGTTTCATATCGGTCACTTGAACCTATTGAAAAATGCCAAGGGTATGTGCGACAAACTTGTTGTTGGTGTGACTGTGGACGAGCTTGTCGCCTATAAGGGCAAGCAGGCAATGATTCCTTTCGAGGATAGGATTGAGATCGTGAGATCATGTAAATACGTAGATGCCGCAGTGCCTCAATATGACATGGATAAACTCACGGCTTGTAAGAAATTGGGCGCGAAATTCCTGTTTGTAGGTGATGATTGGTATGGAACCGAAAAATGGATTAAATACGAGGAAGAGTTCGCCAAAGAAGGCATAAAAATCGTTTATTTCCCATACACAAAGGGAATTTCATCCACAAAGATCAATGCTGCATTGGATGCTGTTCGCAAGCATGATTTGCACGATGTGAAATAATATTGCATATGATTGACAAGGAATATTGTTTGAGTTCATACATGGCGTACCGATACACCTATAAAGACGGTGTTGACTATGCCGAAGGAATGTGCCATAAAAACTTTGAACCGATTCCTGACGACAAAAAAACCGCTGTGAAATCGGCCCGTGAGATTGATGAAAAAATACAGCGTGATTTTGACAGGCTTCATGGGAAGTATAAAAAAATCGGCATTCTCCTTTCGGGAGGCATGGACAGTGCCGTGCTGGCTTCTTATATGAAGCCGGGCAGCTACGCCTATACATTCGTATCAAAACAGTCAGAGGTTTTTGACTCTGATATAAAGAGGTCAAAAGAGTATTCCGAAAAGTATGGCCTCAACCAAAAACTTATCGACATTTCTTTTGACGATTATAAAGCATTCACACCCATCGTTACAAAACACAAATGCGGTCCTGTTCATTCTATCGAGCCGCAAATATACAAGGCAGCCAAACAAGCGCAAGCAGACGGCGTGGAACTTATGATTATCGGAGACGGAGCAGACTATGTTTTTGGTGGCATGGATCAGTTGCTTGGCAAAGATTGGAAATATGATGAGTTTGTGAATCGCTATATATCCTTGGATCCGGAATTGGTCCTTACACATCCCAAATACGTCTACGAACCATTTGAGAAATACCGTATCGGGAAAGATGACATAGACTTTCAGGGATTCATGGATGATTTGTGTACAAATGAGAGTTATAGCTCATACATGAACGCGTTTAATGCGTCAGGACTGCCTTACTTCGACCCTTACGAAGACTTGGTAATGGCCGAACCGAAAGACCTTCAACGAATCAGAAACGGTGAATCCAAATATCTCATCAGAGATTTATACAAAATGAAATATCCTGAGCGTGAGGTTCCTAAAAAGATTCCGATGCCACGCCCTGTCGATATGATTTTCAAAGACTGGACAGGACCTACACGGAGCGAGTTCCGTAAGGATATTCCAATGAACAAGTTGTCGGGTAACCAAAAATGGCAACTTTGGTGCGCAGAGTTATTTTTGAATTTGACTTTTGGCAATGATTGAAAAGGATGAAATTCATTGCTTATCTAATATGCTATTGTATTTATCCTTTCTCCTTTCTGTTTCCAAGAAATAGAAAGAAATGGGCTTTTGGAAGTTTCCGCGGCGCCTTTAACGACAATGCAAAATATCTGTTTGTCCACGCTTCCGAGCATTTGCCTGAGATCAAGTGCGCCTGGCTAAGCATCAGCAAAGCTACAGTAAAGGACATCAAGGCAAACGGCCTGGTGGCGTATTATATTCTTTCCCCAAAAGGAATTTGGCATGCTTTAACCTCAAAATATTGGTTTTTCAACGCTTATTCTTCCGATATCATGTTTTGCTTATCGGGAAATGCGAAATTGGTTAACCTATGGCACGGCTTACCTATGAAGCGCATTGAATTTGAAATCACCTCGGGTCCTTTGGCTGACAGATACAAGAAAAAAACTCTAAAAGAACGATATTTTCATCCGGAATCGTTCCATCGGCCTGATTTCGTGGTGTCGTCAACGCCATTTTTCTCCGATATTTTTTCCCGTTCTTTCCGTATTCCAGAACAACATTGCCTTGAACTGGGTTATCCACGTAACGAGATTCTGCTGTTCTCTGAACAAGAACGAACAGATTACATCAACAAGTATGAGCCGGTTTTGACTAAAACATTGGTTGACGATATAGTGAAAGGCACTTACAAGCACGTTTTCATCTATATGCCAACATGGCGCGATTCACAACGGGATGTTTTCGTTCAGAGCTTCGACTTGAACAGGTTGGACGGCATACTGAAAACGAACAACTCGCTGTTGCTGCTTAAGCCTCATGCCAACACCTGTGTCGACACATCTGACATTAAAAATTATCAGAATATCATATTTTTAGACTCCGGAACAGATGTCTACCCGATACTGCCTTATACCGACGTGTTAATCACCGACTATTCATCCATTCTGTATGATTATATCCTTATGGAAAATCATGATGTC
Source organism: Bacteroidales bacterium (assembly GCA_017649945.1). Classification (GTDB taxonomy): domain Bacteria; phylum Bacteroidota; class Bacteroidia; order Bacteroidales; family F082; genus Limimorpha. Next base: position 12,815 of record JAGCFU010000025.1, read on the forward strand.
ATATTGTATTTATATGATTATGATGATTATTTGAAGGACAGGGAATTATTCTATCCGTTTGACGAAAACGTTGTCGGGAAAAGAGCCATGAACTTCGACGAACTGTGCCAGTGCATCGGACAAGGCGATTTTAAAATTGACGAAGCGCAGCGCAAAATGATTGTGGAAAAATTCTGGGGAGAAACGATAAAACATTCTCCGTGTGAAAAAATTGCCTCATGTTTTTTGTCAACAGCTGCGAGTAAGTAGTCCTTTCGTTACCATTTTTCTGAATACAACCAACATATTCCCTTTCTTGAACTGTCCTTTCAAGGCAAAGCCAAGCCATAACACTAGCGTCCCGCCCCATTTTACAAGCTCCATGAAAAGACGTTTCATGTAACTCCAACGTGAGATGTCAAGAGTGCGTATACGCTCGCTCATGCCGATGCCTTCACCCATCTTGCAAATGAATTCTTTGGTAGTTCTTGAAGGTGGGATGATATGCTGAACCTCAACGTCAGGAAAATAATATATTTTGCCGCCTTGATTCCTGATGCGGTTAAAGATATCCTTTTCCTCTCCACCCATCAAGTTTTTCCTGCTCCTGCCAAGCTTGGTGTTGAAGTCGCCGACAGCCTCAAGACAAGACCTTCTAATACCCATATTGGCACCGATAGGATATTTCCCTTTCTTGAACAGTTTGACACGATTGCCCAAATCAATGGCAGAGATCCAAGATTTATTCCATTTTGCCAACCATTCAGGTGTGACACCTGATTCAAACAAAGGTGTTATCTTTCCCCCGAAAGCATCGGCGTCGGGATAGTCTTCCAGATTCCTGACAAGGTTTACGAGATAATCTTTTTGCACAAAAGAGTCGTCATCCAAAAACAGCAGTATTTCGCCACGGCTTTCCTTGATACCTCTGTTTCTCGCAAACGAAAGGCCTTGGGCTGTCTCTAAAAAATAACGGAACTTCACCTCAGGATAATCGGATTGGAACCTGATGCATTCCTTCTCGGTATCGTCAGTGGAGTTGTTGTTGACCAATATTATCTCATAGGAATCAGCAGAAAACCCATTGGTAGCAATGCATTGCAGCGCACCATACAAGTATTTGTCGCGGTTATATGTACAAACAATTATAGAAATCATGACACCTTTTTTCGTAAAGGATAGACAACTACACCTATTCCGAACATTATGACGATGAACGAACTGAAGAATGCGAGGGTCTTCCCTATTCTCCATATCTTCGGTTCATAGCGCATCACTATCTCGTGCTGACCTGCCGGAATGACTGCCGAGCGCAAAATGTAATCGGCGCGGAACAACGGACGTTCAACACCGTCAATCCACATAGTCCAACCTTTCTTGGTCCATATTTCGGAGAAAACGACAATTTCATCTTTTGAAGAATCGAAGCTGTATTTAAGCTCATTTGGCTTATAGTCAACAAGTGTGATTGTGCCTTCCGCAGGTGAGGCTTTGAAATCTCCAACAACATCCTTAAACTCATTGTTTACTATCGCCACGTTGCTCACGTCGGTGTCGGCGATGGCGTCGATTTCCTCATTCGGTGTCGCCACCCACTTTATTTCAGAAGCAATCCAAGCATTTCCGAAAGCCTCATAATTCTTTGAAGCCACTTTCGTATTGTCTTTCGGATAGATTATATACTTGGTATTCAACATGTTAAGAACTTTCCAATAGTTCAAATCACGTTTGCTCAGATATTGGTCGATTACATCCTGATAACGACGCAACTTCGCACCATGGTAGCCGCCCACCGACTTGTGGAAATACGAGGTGCTCGCGTCGTTGAAAGTGCTCACCGTGAGGTTAATAACACGATAATCAAGATCTTTATCCTGCAGAATCTGCCTGTCGACATCGCTCAAAGTGAACGGCTTTTCGGTTTTGCGTTTATCAATGAAATTACTGTTGTTAAGATAGCGTTTGTCGATGGTGTACATGTCAAAAACGACCAACAACGCCAATATCGGGAACATGTATTTCTTGTTCAGTTTCCCACTGACGCCCAACAAGATAACAATTCCTGCAATGCAAATATACAAGAAACTGCGTATCGCATCGTGGCGGAAAATTGATACACGCGTAATCTCAAGCTGTTCGGCGAAGGTGGCATAAAGCGCTCCATCCTGACCGGCCTGCAGCTGTTTGAACTGCATGGCTTCAGCTTTACTCAAGAAGTTGAAAAACGTCTGCGGCATAGCATAAAACAGCAGGCAAAGTCCTCCTGTGATTCCCAATGAGATATACAGATATTTCTTGTTTTGCTTAAGCGCACCAGGGTTTTTGATGAGTTCTGCCAAGGCAAGGAATGCCAGCAACGGCATGCATACCTCGGCAATCACCAAGGTCATCGAGACGGCGCGGAATTTGTTGTAGCCAGGGATGTAATCAAGGAAGAAATCGGTAAATCCCATGAAATTCTTGCCCCAGCTGAGCAATATCGAGAGCACTGTGGCAGCGAGAAGCACCCATTTGTAGCTGCCTTTCACGATAAAAAGTCCCAAAACGAATAGCAAACATGTTATCGCACCAACATAAACCGGCCCGCTGGTACCTGGTTGGTCACCCCAATAGGCATTCTGCTGCGCTATGGTGGAACGGAAGCGCGCATCGCATTTGTCTAAAGCGGAATTATCGTTGCCGATATATCCTGACGCACCGCCTTTTGCATTCGGAATCATCAAGCTCCAAGTCTCCCCAATACCGTAGCTCCACTGCGTGACGTAGTCTCTGTCAAGACCTGTGGTTTGATTTTCGACATTTTTCGTTAAGACAGGCTTGCCACGCATCGTCTCTTTTCCGAACTCATAGTTGGCGTACAGCGTAGTGAAGCACGTCATCACAGCAAAGACAGCCGCCACAAGCAGACATGCCGAAGCTTTAAAGAAACTGTCAAGTTTTTTGGCTCTTATGCTGATGATAAACTCCGCAATTATATAAATGACTACGATAAAAACGAGGTAATATGTTATTTGCAGATGGTTAGCCTTCAGTTCCAACGCCAAGGCAAAGGCTGTTAAAGCGCTGCCCCACAGATATTTCCCTTTATATGCAAGGATGATGCCGGCAAGAACCGGTGCCATATAAGCCATTGCGATTGCTTTGGTGTTGTGTCCTGCCCCTATCACGATGAAAAGGTATGAAGTGAAACCGTAGGCGATGGCACCTATGGCACTGGCTCCGATGCCGACACCCAACACCAACAAGAGAATGAAGAAACCCAACATGGCAATGAACACGCTGCCCAAAGGACTCGGCAAACCCAACGACAGAACCTGATGCACATAGTAGAAAAGATTTGTCTTTACCGGTACGGAAATGTTCCAAGCCGGCATTCCGCCGAACATTGAGTTGGTCCAAAGGCTCTGCTCGCCAGTTTGCTCTCTGAAATCGACGATTTCCTTAGTCATTCCCTTATACATCTCAATATCATGCTGCTTGATTCGTTTACCCTGCATGATAGGAGAAAAATAAACCAGCGTAATCACTGCGAATGCAACTATGCAAAACGCAATCCAAATGACCTTTTTGTTATCTGCAATGATTTTATTCATTTTAGTATATTATCTTAACACATTGATTGTCAATAATCAACAAATACATTTTATTACTTTTCCCAATATTCTTCATCATCCCGTCAAGCGAGATACGATTCTCACCGGCATCAAACCTACCGCAATCTTCACGATATATTTCTTTGCCGTCAAGCGAGACGAGCCTCAAAACGACATCGCTGCTTTTCGTTAAATTTATAACACAGAATGCATTGTCGTTCAACGGGTTAGGATAGACAGACATGGTGTTTTCATCGACGGCAACATCGTTCACACCGGTATTTCCGTATTCATAGCAACCCATATCGATGCGGCCTCCGACAACTCTCATTCCGCCAGCCAAATCGGTGTCAGGAATGAAAAGTCCTGTGAGGTCAGCAAGGCCTGTATTGATGCACGGACTATTTGCAAGCAGTTGATAATCATGATTTTGCTCATCAGCAAACAACGGATCCACATCCAACATATCATTATAATTTTCCGGAAGAATATGATTATAAGAGTTAATTGAATCGAGACCGTATTGAACCACACCGTTGTTAAATATTGGAGAGCAATCATCGCCCCAGAGCCAAATCTGCGAGCCCATATAATAATCAACAGTGTCCCTGTCATCTTTATTGGTATAGTAAAGAGCATGATTTCCCCAGAAGATGCAGTTGTTTAGAGTCGGCTCGGCATTGAAGGCCATCTGCATTCCGGCACCGCCGCCGCCACCGCAATAATTATTGACAATAGTGAGGTTGTTAAGTTCAGGGTCAGATGTTGCCATCGCGAGACCGCCACCGTAATGCATCACAGAGTTATTGTAGGCCAACATATTAGCAACCTTCACGGTATAATTCTTGCATCGCTGAATGCCCAAACCGCCGGCATTTACGGCATAATTATTGTAAAATACCGCATTTCTCAACTCCAAGTTGCAACTGTCGACATTCATGCCGCCGCCGTATGCAGAAGGGCCGTTGTTATCATGAAAAACCATGTCGTGCATGTCGATATCGCATTTCAGGAATTGGAAACCGATGCCCCATGTGTATGAGCCTTCAGAACCAAATCCGAAATTATCATAAACCTCGCAGTCATGAATATTCAGAGCCGAATTCTCAGCATAAACCGCGCCGCCTCTCCTGCGTGTCGTGTTATGATAGAAACGGCAATGGGAAAACTCCAAATAATGTACCATATTAATCCTTATCCCTCCTCCGTCAACATCGATTGGGGTCTTTCCATACGAAACATCACAATAACTCATTTTAACATCATCAGACTTTTGGAACTCGATGCCTTTCCAGCCACCGAGTTCAGGATGTTCGTAATCAGAATAGCCGGTAGTGTCGGCCACGGTGAACGAAATCCGAGCATCTTCCTCGCCAAGAGCATATAAAGTGCCCAAAACAGTTATACCAAAATAACCGTCGGCAATAACCGTTGTTCCTGCATCAATAGTCAAAGTCTGGTCTTTAGGTACAATCACATCTTCAGTGATATGAATCTCACTTCTCCACGTACCACTTTGATTACCAGACACTTGTCGTACCTGCGCATTCATAGCGAAAGTGCAGCAAACTAATAATAAAAACAATATTTTCCTCATAACTTGTTATTTTTAATTGAGTGTCAAAGATACTAATTATTTGAATAGGTGTGATTATGAATTTTTATTATTTTTGCATCATGAAAAAATTTGCAATATACACCATAATTATATTTGCGGCCATAATGCTGGTTCGCTGTGCAAACATAGTGACACCCAACGGAGGCCCGAAAGACGAAAAGCCGCCTGTTGTCACGGAATCGTCGCCGTCAAACAACTCCACGAACTTCAAAGGAAGAACTGTGCACATCACTTTCGATGAGTTCATCACACTCGACAACCCGGCGAACAACATCCTCATCTCCCCTCCGATGAAGAAGAAACCTATTTTCAGAACAAACGGCAAAACCTTGATTATCAGGTTTGAAGAGCCTTTAAAACCTGAAACGACATACTCTATTTATTTTGGAAAAGCCATCAAGGATTTACATGAAGGCAATATCTTTAAAAACTACGCTTTCGTCTTCTCGACAGGCGACAAAATCGACACATTGTCGTTAAAAGGAAAAGTCATATCAGCCTCGACGCTGTCTCCTGTGGACGGCTTCTACGTCGGGCTTTATACTGACGACAACGACACACTTCAGCTCGACTCTCTCCCCTACTATGTAAAGCCGAATTACATCACCACGACCAACAAAGACGGTCAATTCAGTTTTTCGGGACTTGCCGACAAAGAGTTTCTCATTTTTGCCTTGAAAGACAATAATTTCAATCAGATTTTTGATCAGCCAAATGAGGAAATAGCTTTTTATCCGGACTTGGTCAGACCATATTATATTGACAATCAGGTTGTTAACGACACTTTAGCCAACGATTCGATTTCTGACACCATCACACAAAAGGAGATAGTTCCAAACATAGTCAAGGCGGATTATCCTAACTATGAGTTGTTTTCTTTTGTCCAAGAAGACTCCGTTCAAAAGATTTTCAAAAAAGAGCTTGTCGAAAACGGATTGCTGCGCTTTGTGTTCCGTTACCCGGCCACGAATGTCAACATCCGCACTTTGGAGGAACTTCCTGACACTTTCAACATCATTCCGGTGCACTCAACAAGGCACGACACCATACTTTGGTATTTCACACCAAACAAAGACAGCCTCTGGATATGCATTGACAACGGCTTAAACATTTGTGACACAACACATTACAGTCTTAAGCCTCGCACATCGTTAACAAAAAGAAAGAAGAAACAAGCCGAGGATAAACTCAAACCGCTCAGCGTTAAAAACAACATCAAAAACAACAAACTCAAGCCTGAGCAACAGCTTATTTTAACTTTCGATGAGCCTATTGTAAGAATTGACAATACCGATTCCATAATTTTCATTGAAAACCAGGACACTTTATACAACAGTCTGCAATTCGAGAAATGTGACGAATACGGTCTTAAATACATGATTAACAATAAGTTCACTATTGAAAACAAATATCAAATCATCATTCCGGATTCGGTGTTTTACGGTATCAGAGGCGTCACCAACACCATAACCCGACTTAATTTCAGCATGGCGGAAGAGTCGCAATTCGGCAATATCTACATCACAGTGGAAGTTCCTGAAAACGTGCCACAGCTGATTGTTGAGTTAACCACAGATAAAGATAAACTTATTGATAAACAGATAATTACAAAAACACAAGAGCTCGCTTTCGAGTATCTTGACCCAGGTTTATATAAACTCAAGGCCACCGTTGACCTCGATGCCAACGGTGTGTGGAGTCCCGGTAATTTCAACAAATGGCTGCAACCTGAGAAAATCGTTTTCTACAAAGGAACGTTGGAGGTGCGCGCCAACTGGGACATCGACCTTGACGAGCCATGGAAAATAGAAAACTAATTGAAAATGAATCCGTTATATCCTGTTATTAAACTGCGCGAAGGCAAAGACGATGCCGTGAGACGTTTCCATCCGTGGATTTTCTCCGGTGCCATCGCCAAGGCCGCTCCCGGACTGCAAGCCGGTGATATTGTGACCGTTACAAACTCGAAAGACGAGATTCTCGGAACCGGTTTCTGCGAGTCGGGTAACATCGCCGTGAAGCTGCTTTCTTTCGAGAACACAAAAATCGGCGCCATGTTCTGGCAGCAGCGCCTCAATGCCGCCTTCGACACACGCAAAGCCCTCGGATTCATTGACAATCCGCACACCAACTGTTTCCGCCTTGTCCATTCAGAAGGCGACAACCTACCCGGATTGATTGTCGACATTTACGGAAAAACGGCAGTGATACAAGCCCAGACAGAAGGCATGGCGTTGAACATCAAGGCGATAGCATTGGCACTTCAAGCTATTCCAGAACTGAAAATCGAAGCCATCTACAACAAAAGCTCCGAAACGATGCAACGTATGGGAAAAGATGCAGTTGAAGACGGCTACCTCCTTGGCGGAAAATGCGAGGACTTCGTGCTTGAAAACGGCTCCAAGTTCCTGATTGACTGGGAAGAAGGACAAAAAACAGGATTCTTCCTCGACCAGCGTTTCAACCGTGACTTGGTGAAAAAATTCGCCAAAGACCGCACCGTTTTGAATACATTCTGCTACACCGGAGGCTTCTCCATCACGGCACTGCAAGGCGGCGCAAAACAGGTTGTTTCAGTCGACTGCTCGAAAAAAGCGATAACGATTTGCGAAAATAACATCGAACTGAACGGTTTTTCAAAAGAAGCCAATCCGAACCTCGTTGAAGACGCCAAGCTTTACTTGCAGAACATGCCCGAAAATCAATACGATATGATAATCCTCGACCCACCGGCGTTCGCGAAAAACCACAAATCGCTGCACCGTGGCCTGCAAGGATACAAATTCATCAACAAAGAGGCGATTAAGAAGATTAAAGCCGGAGGTCTGCTGTTCACATTCAGCTGCTCGCAAGCCGTCGACAAGGCGCAGTTCCAGAGCATAGTGATGGCAGCAGCAATCGAAACAGGAAGAAAAGCTAAAATTTTGTATCAATTATCTCAACCGGAAGATCATCCGATCAATATATATCATCCCGAAGGAGCTTATCTGAAGGGACTGGTTTTACAAATAATGTGATGCTCCCTTCGGTCGTGAATTTGAAGTAGTTCATAATTTTTTTGTAAAAATAATAATATAAATGAAATATGATTATTTTTGCAACGATATATCTTAACATTATATCATAATGAAAAAATTTATTCTTTTAACTATAGCTTTTTGCGTTGTATTATTCATTTCATGCAAAAAAGATTCCACATCAAATGGCAACAGCTCTTCATTAGAAAAAAGAATTAACAAAATATATTGGGGCAGTTGTTGGATAAGTGAATTATCTACCGATAATGGAGAAACCTGGACAGAATTATACAGCGGTCAAGATCCGGAATATTTATTAACATCTTACGAATGGGATGGAGACAAACTATTAAGCATAAAAAACACTCCTTCTTATAACTCACCATCTCAGTGGGACTACAGCTACAACAGCATGGGTTTGATTTCCAGAATAACAACTCATTATGACAATCAAACCGGTTATATGGATTTTACGTACAGTGATTCTAAATTAACACAAATCGATTATCATTGCTATGATGAGCTTTATGAAACCTGCAAAATAATGTACTCAAACGACAATCCCCATGAAATATGGTATTATTACCATGATGGCACTGTTTATTATAATGTGTTATTATGGGAAAATGATAACGTCACGCAAATATTCCGTAAAAATGCAAGTGGTGCTTTAACCGGCCAAACTACCTTTATTTACGATGACAAAATAAACCCATATTATGACAATAATGCTTTTTTTGTCAGAACAATTATGAGTGAAGAGTATTACAAGCTTTCAAAAAATAACAATCTTGTTGAATCATGGGGTGATACTTTAATTTATGATTATAATTTTGATTATCCGATAAAAAAGGAACACACTAGTGTAGCCATCTATCCACCTATGGGAAACGACTCAATAATAAGAGAAACTGATACTTATTACTACAATTATAAATATTTGGAATACTGGCAATAAAACCTATTCGTTTATCAGTTTTGTCATTCCGAGCACGTAGTGCGAGGAACCTCATTTAATTTTGTTTATGATTCCTGTCGTCGAAAACCCCTCAACCAAGTCGATAGTCTCGACTTTGCCACCTTTTGCCATCACGATGTCGTATCCCACGATGTTTTCCGGCTTGTAGTCGCTGCCTTTAACCAAAACATCAGGTTGCACGGTCTTTATCAGATTATAAGGAGTGTCTTCATCGAAAAGCACCACAGCGCTCACAAACTCCAATCCGGCAAGCACAAAAGCGCGAGATTTCTCGTCATTCACAGGGCGTGAAGGACCTTTCAACCGCTTGACGGAAGCGTCGGTGTTCAATCCGATAATCATCACATCGCCGAAAGCAGCCGCCTTAGCGAGATATTCCACATGACCACGATGCAAAATATCAAAGCAGCCATTGGTGAAAACGATACTTTTGCCTTCATTGCGGCAAGCGTCAAGCCAAGCGTCAAGATTTTTCCCGTCAAGGATTTTACTGCAAATTTTATCGAAGTGATTCATGTTTTTCGAAAAACTCATATTTTTTTTGCAAAAATATAAAATTATCCGATAAAATTTTTAATTTTGTGGCGACATAACAAAAATTTTAACTAAAAGTTCTTTACCATGAAAAAAATCTTACTTTATGCATTCACACTTTGCATTACGTTTTTAGCCTCATGTTCAAAAGACTCATCGTCAAACGGCGGCAATGGTGGCGGTGGAAGCCAAACAACCGGAAAAAGAATCAGCGAGATTTATCAAAGCTACACTGACAAATATTATATATCTTATGACAACGGTCTGACATGGACATTGGAAGACACCTACACTTCGGGAAACAATCTGTCAGAAGTTTGGCACTGGAACAATGACAAACTCATTTCAATAGACTATTACTATCAGAACCAAGTCGACGGAACCGATAATTTGTATTATAACAATGCGGGATTGGTCTCAAGAATTGTCTATTTATATAACGGCACTGAATCTGAATCAGTTGAAATCTCCTACAACAACAATAAGTTCAGCCAAGTTAAGTTTTACGATGAAGGCCTACTTGAATCGGCGTATGATATAACATATTCAAACAACAAGATTCACCAAATCACATGCACTTATATGTACGACGATGCTAAACCGATGTCAAAACACGGCAAACAATTCTTTAAGAATATATTCAAAACGGAAGAAATCTCACCAAAAGACGGAACTCTGCCTTATGTAATATTGACTTGGACCGGCAATAATCTTACAAGATGGCAAAGGTATAGTTCCGACAATGATTATTACAGCATTTACACATACGATAACAAGAACAATCCGTACTATGGGGGAAACTCCATCACTTCTTACGTGTTTGTATGGGGAAACACAGCAAATATGTCGCAAAATAATGTATTGTCAGAAACATATTACGAATCTGGCGAAATAAACACAAACAACTACTCTTACAATTATTTTGAAAATTACCCCATGCAAGTTCATGAAACATACGAGAGCATATACCAATACCCGGATTATTGGAACAAATACACATCAAATTATACCGACACCTATTCGTATCTGACAGATTGATAGTTTAAAATCAATTGTTTATCGGTTTTCTCTTATCAATAAAAAACATCACCACGTACGCTATCACTCCGGTGATGAGGTAAAATATCATCTGCGAGCCGTGGTTGATGGCAGCAAATGAGCCCGCCACCTGCTCCGAGATACCGTAAAAGCCGTTCAACAGCGTGATGGCGATGAAATGATATGTCCCGATGCCGCCTGGAACCGGTGCCACGATGCCCAAAGTTGCGATTCCGAGCAAAGTGATGCCTTCCACAACACCAAGTTGACTCGTCTCGGCAAGCATGTAGAACGGCAGCCACGTCATAAGCACATAAAAGCCCCAAACCAAGAGTGTATACAGCAAAAAACGCCATTTTTTCCTCATCGTGATGACCGATTTTATGCCGTCGATGAAGCCATGCCAAATAGAGGCGATTTTTTTGTTTCTCTTGCAAAGTCTGATGATGACGTAAAAACATACAAGCATCAAAACCATCGCTATTATTCCAAGTAAGATATTGGCTTTCAATCTGTTAAGCAGCGGCACCATCCACGAGGTCACTAAACTGCCCAAGAGTTTCCATTGGAAAACAATGACGAGAAACGCCAACAGAAACAGTACCGACAAGTCGATGATTCTCTCAGAAATAACGGAGCCCAAAGTCTTGTCGAACGGTATGTTTTCCTTGCGTTTCAGCACGCTACAGCGCACCACTTCACCAAGTCTTGGAAAAATACAATTCCCCAAATAAGCTATTAGCACCGCCGCATACGTCGATGAAGCCCGTGTTTTATAACCGAGTGCCTCAATCTGTATATTCCAACGTAAAGCTCTGAAATACAACGAGATGGCAAGACATGCCAAACTCAAAAGCATCCACGAATATTTTGCGGATTTTATGTCTGTCCAAAGCTGCGTCAAGTCGATGTTACGGAAACTGAACCATAACAACGCCACTCCCAATGTGAGGAAGACTACATACCACAGTGTTTTGGACGTTTTTTTATTCAAATCTTGTTGTTTTTGTCAGGAAAAACAATCATCGGCTTGTGTTTTTTCGCCTCTTCAAAATCCATTGAGCAGTACGAAGCGATAATCACGAGGTCGCCTTTCTTCACCTGAAGAGCCGCCGCGCCGTTGATTCCGATGACGCCGCTGCCGCGTTTACCCTTGATAACGTAAGTGTGCAAACGGTTACCGTTGCTGATGTCGTAGATGTCAACTTTCTCATTCTCAATGATATTGACGGCATCCATCAGGTCTTCATCGATGGTGATGCTGCCGATATAGTTGATGTCGGCCTGCGTCACTGTGGCACGATGGATCTTCGATTTAAGGACTTCTATATTCATCTCAATAAATTCTCATGTTATCAATTAAACGGACCGGTCCGAGCTGCAGTGCCACGAAAATCCTCGCATGTTCGTTGTCTTTCCAATCGTTTACGCTCTGCAACGTAGTCTCGTCTGCTATTTCAACGTATTCAACGTCAAATTGTTTTATATCGGAGTATTTTTTTAATGCCAACGCCTTCATCTCGCACGGGCTCATGGTCTCGTAACCTGCGACAGTTTCCTTCAGGACCTTGTAAATCAGCGGGGCGATGGCGCGTTCATCGGCATTGAGACGCATATTGCGCGAACTCATTGCGAGGCCGTCTTTCTCACGCACGATGTCACAAGGCACTATTTCGAGTTTCAAATTATAATCTTTCACCAATTTCCTGATGATAGCCTGCTGTTGGAAGTCTTTCTCGCCAAAATAAGCTCTGTCGGGCTCCACAATCTCGAAAAGCTTGCGCACCACGATGGCAACTCCGTTGAAATGTCCCGGACGGCAGGCGCCTTCCATCACATGCTCTATGGCACCGAAATCGTAATGGTCTTCAACTTTTGTAGGATACATCTCCTCCACCGACGGCATGAACACCGCATCGCATCCGGCGCTCTCCAACAACGCCACGTCTTTCTCAGGCGTGCGCGGATATTTCTCCAAATCAACAGGGTTGTTAAACTGAACAGGGTTCACAAACACACTCGCAACAGCGACGTCATTCTCCTTTTTCGCGCGACGAATCAACGAAAGATGCCCCTCATGCAAAGCACCCATAGTAGGCACAAGACCCACCGACAGACCTGAATCACGCTTTGCCTTCAAAAACGATTGAAGATCAGCAATGAACTTAAAAACTTGAATCATAACTTCCAAATTCCGTTTTAAAAAACATGCAAAATTAAACAATTCAGAAATATAATGTGCAATTAATTTAAAAAATTAGTATCTTTGCACCCAGAAATGCCCTGGTAGTTCAACGGATAGAATGGAAGTTTCCTAAACTTTAGATTTGAGTTCGATTCTCAGCCGGGGTACTTTTTTTATAATATTTTTAACTTAACTGCGTTATTTTTATAAACTTGCAAGTATCATGAAAAAAATATTACTTTTTCTCGCAATCATAACAACAGGTCTGAGTTGCAACGCCCAAGCCATCGGCGACTGGACTTCACACACTCCCGGAAACAACATCATAAGCGTTGATGTGATGAACAACAACATTTTCGCCGCAACGCCTTACAACATATTTTATTTTAACACCAACGACAACAGCCTTAACCACATGTCAAAAATCGAGGGCTTGTCGGACATGGGAATAAAATTGTTGAGATATAGCGAGCCATACGACGTCCTGTTCATAGCTTATACAAACACCAACATCGATTTTCTAGACAAATACGGCAATGTGACCAATAACCCTGATATCTACAACAAATATATCCTTGGAAACAAGACCATCAACAACGTGTTTTTCAAAGACAAATACGCTTATGTATGCTGCAGTTTTGGTATCGTTGTTATCGATATCGAACGCAATGAAGTGAAAGACACATATACCGTCGGAAACAACGGTAACTATATGAATATCAACGATTTGACCGCTTGCAACGATATTTTCTACGCCGCCACAGAACAAGGAGTCTATTATGCAGATGTCAACAATCCGAACCTCGCTGATTTCTCACAATGGACACGTTTCACTAATCATCTGCCTCATTCGACACAGAATTTTTCTCATATAGTCTGCTTTAACGGCAAAGTCATAGCCAACTATTCCAACAACTCCAATAACACCGACGAGCTGTATGAGCTAACCGACACAACATCATGGTCATATTTCCTCGAAGGAAGCCAGAATCTCATCGGCGAGATGCGTGTCTACGACGACAAACTCGTCATCACAGAAAAAGAGAACAACGTGATTGTTTATGACACTGACAAAAACATTCTTCTTGATTTAAACAGACCTATCCGACCTCAATCGGCAACATACGATAAGAAAAGAGACTGCTACTGGGTAGGTACGAAATCATATTCATTGGCGAAAGTTTCAACGAAAAATTATTTGGAATACATTAAATTCAACGGACCTTTCTCGGAAAAGGTTTTCAGCATTTCAGCATCAGGAAACAACGTCTGGATATCGCACGGAGGATACACGAGCACATGGGCACCGACATGGAACAAAAACGGTTTTTCATATTACGAAAACGACAGCTGGTCATACGTCAATTCATGGAACAGCACTGCTTTCGACTCTCTCATCGATGTCACTTATGTCAAAAACGATCCGGTTGACCGCGACATTGTGTATGCTGCCACTTTGAGAGGTTTGGCCGTTCTAAAGGACAAACAAGTTGAAAACGTGTACAACGGAAGCAACAGCGGTCTCGGTTTTAATCTTGAATGGCTGCAATACAACCAATATTACACTTTCGTAACAGGCTTCGACTTCGACAGCAAAAACAACCTCTGGCTCGCCGACAGCGGTGCCGAGGATATGCTTGTTGTGAAAAAAACTGACGGTTCATGGCAATCTTTCAATGTCGGCAGCGGTCAGACAGGTAAACTCATGGTCGACAGAAACGACATAAAATGGATTGCAAAACGCGAAGGAAGCATCACTGTTTTCAACGGTAACACGACAAAAACCGTGAACACAAACGCGAGCACAGGCAACCTCCCCGGGACAGCAAACTGCTTCGTCACCGACAATAACGGCACCGTATGGATCGGGACAACCGACGGCGTGGCGCTGTTCTATGACTCAAGAAAGATATTCAACAACAACACCTATTCTTGCTCAAGGATTTTAATCCCTCGCAACGATGGCACAGGCCAAGCCGACTACCTGCTTTCCGGACAATCAGTGCTATCCATAGCTGTCGACGGTGCAAACAACCTGTGGTTCGGAACCAATAATGGCGTCATTCACACTTCAAACGACGGACAGACTACATATCATCATTTCACTACAGATAACAGTCCTTTGTTCTCCAACTCCGTTAATGACATCGCCATCGATGACGAAGGCAACGTATATTTTGCAACAGACAACGGCATCATTTCATATAAAGGAGAGGCTGCAAAAGGCTATGATACGAACACCAATGTCTTAGTATATCCTAACCCTGTGCGCCCTGAACACCGCGGAATCGTAGGCATCAAAGGTCTGGTATACAACGCTCTTGTGAAGATTACGACTACAAGCGGAGCCTTCGTGACACATCTCCAAGCACAAGGCGGACAAGCTGTGTGGGACTGTACCGACATCAACGGAAATCATGTTGAGCCGGGCATCTATCTCATCTTCGTCAGCGACGAGTCCGGCAACGAGACATATGCCACCAAAGTCCTTATCATGAAGTAAAATGGACAACTCCGACAAAACGCGCGCAATCGTTCTGAAAGCCATCAGATATGGCGACAACAGCCTTATTGTCAAGATGTTAACAGAACAAAACGGCTTACAATCTTTTATCGTCAAAGGTGCTTTCAACAAAAACGCCAAGATACGCACCGCCTTGTTTCAGCCGCTCACACTACTTGAAATAGTAAGCGCCAAATCACACGGCGACCTTGGATATCTTAAGGAAGCAGGCATAGAATACGCCTATCAGGATATACCTATTAATATTAATAAAAACGCCATCGTGCTATTTACATGCGAACTTTTGTCAAAAGCCATACAAGACAGTGAGACTGACACTGAGCTTTTCGAGTTCATCCATCATTCCCTGATGCATCTTGACAACGCTGCGACCAACTACGCTGATTTCCCATTGAAATTTGCAATAGAATTAAGCCGTTTTTTAGGATTCTCGCCCAACCTCTCAGGTTACAAACATGATTATATCTTTGATTTGGAAGAAGGCTGTTTTCGTCACGAAGGGTCTGGAACATCTTATGTAATCGACAGCCGTTTGAGTGCATCGTTTTTTAAACTCTGCAGCAACAACATATTCGAAGATGTATTCCTTAACTTCACAAACACCGAGCGCAGGTTGTTGCTTGAAGCCGTAACCGACTATTATAAAATGCATATCGGCGGATTCAACGATATAAAATCCACCGATATACTGAAAACTATACTCCAATAATTTCCTTTTATTCTCTTCTCTTTCTTAAGATACGGGCAATAAGACCTTCTCTTTTCTTCTTGCCGTGATGATGGTCGTCGCTGCCATAGTATCCGCTTCCGTAACCATAGCCGTAACCGTAACCATATCCGTAGCCATATCCGTAGCCATAACCATATCCGCCGTAACCGTAGCTGTAACGATAACCGTATGTTCCTGAGAACTGGATACCGTTAATGACGATATTCATCTTTACGCCACGCTCTTCCAAATCCTTGATGATTGAGGCGAACATTTTCTTGTTGGTAACACCCTGACGCACCACGTAGCAATAAGTGTCAACATGTTTCATCAGCAGGAATGCATCGGTAACCAATGCAAGAGGCGGAGTATCCACAATGATATAGTCATATCTTTCTCTCAATTCGGCAAACAACTGTGCACAGCGGTCTGATGCGATAAGTTCTGCCGGGTTAGGCGGCACAGGACCTGCACAAATGATATCCAATGAAGGCAGCTTGCCGGATGGCTGGATGATTTCATCAATAGACGCTTTGTTGGCAAGATATGAAGATGTTCCAAGTTTGTTGCTCAAGCCGAACTCCTGATACAAACGAGGTTTACGCAAGTCGAATCCGACGAGCGCCGTCTTCTTTCCGTAAAGGGCATAGATTGATGCCATATTGATGGAGATATATGTCTTACCCACTGACGCCATATCACCTGTCACAAGGAATACATATTTCTCTTTGCCCTGCAAGATAAAGTCAAGGTTTGTTCTGATTGAACGGAACGACTCTGCTGCCGGCGATTTCGGCGATGCGATAACCATAGTCTTTAAACTTGAACTTGTCTCAATGAAAGGAATCTGTCCTATAATTGGGAACTTGGTCGTATTCTCAACATCTTTGCGCTCCAAAATCTTAGTGTTGAAGAAATCTCTCAACAGGATATAAGCCACAGGAATAAGGAGTCCGATGACCAATGCTACAAGATAGTTCATCTGAGCACGAGGAGCGACTCTTCTCACCAAAGATAACTTAGCAGTATCGATAATTTCGTTATCAGGAGTGTTACTTGCCTTGAGAATCTGTGCTTCAGAACGTCTCTGCATCAAGAAGTTGTATATATTTTCATTGTAAGTGAACCTACGCTGATAACCAAGAAGTTGACGCTGTGTCTCAGGAAGTTCCTTAACCTGTTCATCAAGTTTGTGGATATTGTCGTTGACACCTTTTATATTCAGACGGGCATTACTGATAATATTGTTGATATTCTCCAACAACGTCAATTTGGTCTGGGCAATCTGCTGGTCAAGGCTGATGACGACAGGGTTCTTGTCGGTTGATGTGATAAGTTGTGTCTGCTTTTTACTTGAAAGGTCGACAAGCTTGCTGACAAGTTGATTCAGAAGCGGGTCCTGAATACCCATGGCACTCGGAGCGATAAGTTTATCAGGTTCATCCAAGTTCGCCTCGATATAAATCTTCAAATCGGTATAATATTTCAGGTTAAGTTCCATCTCGGCCTTGCGTTTCTCTTGTTCTTTCAAATAATTGAACAAGTCATTGGCCTGTGTATTTAGGTTCATAAAGTCATTGCCTTGTTGGAAATTTTGCAAATCAACCTCCGCCTTACTCAACGACTCCTGAATTTCAACCAATTCATTATCAATGAAATCAATGGTATTATCTGAAACCCTGTTCTTAAGGTCAAGGTCTCTCTGGATAAATTCAGTACACACTTGATTCAGATAATCAGTTATTTTAGCGGCATTGGCTCCTTGTACTGTCAAGTTCAATAAAGAAGCCTGCTTGCTAATGTTTGTGACAGACATCCTGCCGCTCATCATTCCAACCAACGCGACCATGCTGTTAATACGGAATGAATGTTTCAGCCTGCTATCACCATTATTATAGTGGCTATTCAGAATGATACGGAATTTGTTATATTTATTGTCAACAGTGTCGCCGAAGTTATAAACCTCTTCAAACTTTAAATCTCTAACCAGTCCAACATATTTCTCTTGAGCAAAATCATACTTGTAAGCCGCCTTTGCCTCTGCGCTCAATTTATACTGACCGTTGTCAAGAATTTTGACGTAATACTTAACGCCCACCATTTGCGGAACTGTGTAGTCAACTTCCACTGTGAACGGATTATCCTTATATAATTCTGTTGTAGCCAATCTCCCTTTTGAATAATACGAAACTCTAAAATCAAGTTTTCTCAATGCTTTTTCGGCAAGCATATATGACTTCAAAATACCTATTTCATTGTCTACATTACCATAACTTCTAAAATTCATACCTGTCATCATGGCAGCAGCATCCATACCCATCTTCTGCTCTTTGATATAAACTGTAGCTGAAACCTGATAAACATTAGGTTTATATTTGTTATAAACATAGCCTGCCATCAAAGAGATGACTCCAAAAATAACAAACAGATACCAATAGCTTAAGAATTTGATGATAAGCGCCTTGATATCAATAGTACTCTCTTCCTGTACCTGAAGAGGTCTCTGCAAATTCTGAATATCGTTATTGTTCATATTAAATGTTATTAATCAGCTGTGATGATAAAGAATGTAAGAACAGTAATCAGCAATGAGGCTGCCGCAAAGATTGTTGAATAAGGCACGCTTGTGAAACCATATCTCTTGATACCCAGCGGTTCAACATAAATGATATCATTAGGTTTCAAATAATACTGTGGATTTGAAAGAATATCCGCATCATTGATATTTACCCTTACAATCTGAGAACCTTCTGTGGTCTGATGTATTATTTTCACATTCTTCTTATTTGCGAAATCAGTGGCATTACCGGCCAGAGCCAAAGCTTGGAACAGGTTGATGTCCGACTGGTAAACCTGATACTGACCTGGTCTGGACACCTCACCCAATATGGTAAGATTAAACAATCCGAGTTTCACATAAACGATGGTCTCTTTCTGATATTCCCCGATGATGTTCTGGATTTTCTGCTGGATCTCATCTATTGTAAGGTCTTTAACATAGATCGTACCGGCATAAGGGAAGTTGATTGTACCTTCGTCGCTGACAGAAAAACCATTCAAATAAATACCGGCATTACCGCTTGAATTGCCTCCACCGCCCACAGTACCCATATTGGTATTTCCACTGCTGTTGAAAAACTCCGAAAAGTTCTTGTCCATACTCGACACCCTGATATACAGGTTATCACCAGGTTGCACCTTGTAGTCGAAACTACGTTTGTTCTGATACTCAATTGAAGTGATGCTGTCAATCATCTGCTCCTTTTGTAAGTAAAGGATCTTTTTCTGTGACACACAAGAAGTCATGACCATAGCCACAACAACTGCAGCAAATAATACGCTTCTAAATAATAACTTCTTCATTTATTTATTTTTTTGTCTTTATCTGTAAACAATTAACACTCAACCTTTTAATTCCATACATCGGATCTTTGGAATATTTATTCTCAATCTTGAAATGATACTCACCGACCTCGTCAAAACTCATTTCGCCGATAAGCGGCAACTCATACCTATAATAACCGTTTACCTTTTCCGATTTGAAATTCCCATCCTTGTCCTTCAATTTGAAGTTAAACTCACGCGAACGGCTGCTGCCATCAGGAGCGTTTATCGACAAAGCTATCGGAAACAAACCGTCATTACCTTCATGATACGGATAAATATTAGGATAAACATCCGATACTTCAATTTCCATAACCAAATCGGCTGTAATAGGCGCTTTCACTACATTGTATGTAGTCTCAATATAATCAAAACGACCCCACATCTCACCATCAAAATCTCTAACAATAACTTCTCCGTCTTGCTGTTTTGAACAAGAGCACAATCCTAACGTTAGGATTATCAAAGCGATATATATATCAAGCCAATGTTTTACCATTCACCGTAATTTAAACTTCACACTATATTACAATTTGCAAAGATACAATATTTTCTTTTTAAAAAAGAAAAACTTTCACAAACTTTTAATATTTTTGTAATTGGAAATTTTTGCTCAAAAAAAGTTATAACGACATGATTAAGAACAAGATAAATTATTCACAGCGCAAATATGTCATCGGCTCGATATTCATATTGGTCGCCTTAATCATTCTCATTAAACTTTTTATAATCCAAATTGTCGATGATTCATACAAGCATTCTTCCGACAGCAACACTTTAAGATACATCACACAATACCCTTCAAGAGGAAAAATTTACGATCGTAATGGCGAACTTCTGGTTTATAATGATGCCGTTTATGATTTGATGATTATACCTTCCCAAGCTAAAAAAATCGACACGGCTGCGTTATGTAAATTATTGAATATCAATCATTCAACATATATAAACAACTTAAACAAGGCCAAAAAATATTCGATGATAACGCCATCGATATTCATATCGCAAATCACAAAAGAGGAATACGGACGTATCGCTGAAATGTTATATCACTATCCGGGATTTTATTTTCAGATACGCTCGATACGCCAATATCCTCGTCCGATTGCCGCTCACACTTTGGGAAGCATCGGCGAAGTGACGAAACCGGAGATGGACAAGGATTCGTACTACAAATTAGGCGACTACATCGGAAAATCGGGCATCGAGAAATATTACGAGAAAGAACTTCGTGGCACGAAAGGCTTGAAAATCACCGTGGTTGACGTTCACAACCGTGAAAAAGAGCGTTACATGGACGGCGCTTGCGACATCATGCCGGAGTCAGGTAACGACATCATACTCGGTCTCGACGCTGAGCTTCAGGCGTACGGTGAATATCTGATGTCTGGCAAGACTGGCTCCATCGTCGCTATTGAGCCAACCACAGGACAGATACTCGCCATGGTGACCAGCCCTACATACGACCCTAACGAATTGGTAGGACGCAAACGCGGAACGCACTATTCCCAGTTACTGAACAACCCCGATAAACCATTGATTAACAGGGCAATAAGCGGCACATATCCTCCAGGTTCGACATTCAAAATGATCAATGGGCTAATCTCACTTCAGAGCGGTGTGATAACAGCAAACACACCTTATCCATGCAACGGACCTAAAAGCACACCTATCAAGTGCACGCACTACCATAGCTCACCTGTACGACTGTACGATGCCATTGAGAACTCATGCAATCCTTATTTCTGGCAGGCTTTCCAGGATATGATGAACTTAAAACGTTTCGGAGGCACCAAGGCTGCATTCAAATTCTGGTACGATAACGTCATAAGCTTCGGCCTCGGCAGAACATGCAAATCCGATATCCCGTTCACCGTATCCGGAAACATTCCCACCATGGAATATTACGACAAATTATATCATGGCCTATGGAATGCCACGACGATACGTTCGCTCAGCATCGGTCAAGGTGAGATTCTGGTGACACCGTTGCAACTTGCTAATGTGGCGGCCGCCATAGGCAACGAAGGTTATTTCATTGAGCCTCATTATATTAAGTGTTTCGGCAACCCTGACGATAGCGTATCTTTTGAAAAACATATCATCAACATCGACAAAAGGCATTTCCGAGAAGTCAAGAAAGGGATGCAGAGTGTGTTTGAGGGAGAGCACGGCACCGCAAGGATGTCAGCAATTCCTGACATTACCGTTGGTGGCAAGACAGGAACGGCAGAGAATCCGCACGGACCTGACCATTCGATATTCATGGGATTCGCACCAATTAACAACCCGCAAATTGCCATCGCTGTAGTAGTCGAAAACGCCGGCTTCGGCTCAACATGGGCGGCACCTATCGCCTCCCTGATGATTGAAAAATATATAAAAGGAGAAGCGACACGCCCGAAACTTGAAGAAAAAGTATTAACGACAAACAACGCTGAATGATGAGAAGCAAAAACTCAATAGGAAGAATAGATATCTGGCTGTTAATCATATACTTAGCCCTCGTGACGACAGGACTGTTCAGTATATATGCCGCCGCTTTCAACGAAGCGCACCCACATATCTACGACTTCTCACAAAACTACGGGAAACAGTTGATGTTTATCGGCGTCAGCTTATTTGTCGGTTTTGCGATTTTACTAATCGACGCCAAGTTTTTCAATGTTGTTGCATATGTGGTGTATGGTTTGTCGATAGTATGTTTGCTATTGGTTTTGGTTGTCGGTTCAAAAATCTCAGGTTCAACATCTTGGATACAACTCGGACCAATATCTTTCCAGCCTTCAGAGTTTGCGAAATTCGGCACCGCCTTAGCTTTGGCACATTATCTGGGAAAAATTGACACCGATTTCACAAAATTCAAGACAAAACTAATCAGTTATGGCATCGTTTTCCTGCCGATGTTACTCATTTTAGCACAAGGCGACGCCGGTTCAGCATCAGTTTTCATAATTTTCCTTTTGGTACTTTATCGCGAAGGCATGGGCGGACAAATTCTCATCATAGGTCTGGCCACTGCAACACTTTTCATTATAACTCTTTGTGTATCAAAATGGTTTATAATGATTGGCCTCGTCGTGACATATGCTTTTTTCCTTCTTTTAATCGACCGCACAAAGAAAAACATCTGGTTAGTGACAGGCTTTCTAATCGCCGCATGTGCCATTGTCTTTTCCGTCGATTTCGCTTTCCATCATATCCTAAAACAACATCAGCAGACACGTATAAATATCATTTTGGGCAAAGAACATGATACAAAAGGCGTCGGTTATAACCTGAATCAGTCGATGATTGCCATCGGTTCCGGAGGTTTTTCAGGCAAAGGATATCTCAAAGGCACCATGACGAAATACAACTTCGTGCCTGAGCAGCACACCGATTTCATCTTCTGCACTGTCGGTGAGGAGTCGGGGTTCGTCGGATGTTTCTTACTGATAGCTCTTTATCTCGCTTTGATATTGAGAATCATTTACTTAGCTGAGCGACAACGTTCACCGTTCAGTCGTATTTATGGCTATGGCATCGCATGTATTTTCTTCTTCCATTTTGCCATAAATATAGGAATGACAATAGGATTAGTGCCTGTCATCGGTATCCCATTGCCATTCCTAAGTTACGGAGGCTCAAGCCTTTTGATGTTTTCTATGATGATTTTCGTGTTCCTTAAACAGGACGCGAACCGTATGAATATCTTTTAGATTCCTAACGAAATATTCAGTCCTCTCGCTGTACGGATGAGGTCGCAATCCGGTTCCACGAAGTTCATCTTCGCCACAGCGTCTTTGATTGGAACGCTGATAACATTCGGGTGACGGTAAGCCACCATGTGTCCGTATTCTTTATTGAGCACCATCTCGAACGCCTTCACGCCGAACTGTGCCGCGAGCACTCTGTCGTAAGCGATTGGCACGCCGCCGCGCTGAAGGTGACCGAGTGTCGTCTCACGCATATCGTGTTCAAAGCCAGCGGCTTTCATCTGCTCTATGAATTTCACGCCGATGCCGCCGAGCTTCACGTTTTCATATCCCGGCTCGTTGCTCTTGGTGAATATCTGCGTGCCGTCTTTCGGCTTCGCACCCTCGCTGATGACCACGATGGCATGACCTCTGTCGTTGACAAA
Organism: Bacteroidales bacterium; assembly: GCA_017649945.1. GTDB lineage: Bacteria > Bacteroidota > Bacteroidia > Bacteroidales > F082 > Limimorpha. The sequence continues at coordinate 36,498 of JAGCFU010000025.1, forward strand.
TCGCTCCTCGAGACGCGCCTTCACGATGTTGACATCGTAAGGGAACTCTGGCAGCAGACACACCTCGGCACCGCCAGCAATCGCTGCGTTCAGCGCGATCCAGCCGGCGTCGCGTCCCATGACTTCAAGTACGAACACTCTATTATGCGACGCCGCGGTGGTGACTAACTTATCAACGGCTTCGGTAGCAATCTGCACTGCTGTCTGGAAACCGAAGGTGCAATCAGTCATCGAGAGGTCATTGTCTATTGTTTTCGGCACTCCGATGATGTTCAAACCTTTTTCATACAGCTTCTGCGAGATACGCTGTGAGCCGTCGCCTCCGATGTTGATGACGCAGTCGATGCCCATATATTCTAAGCGGCGAATCATCTCGTCGGAACGATCCACAATCTCCCAAGTGCCGTCGTTTTTCTTCACTGGCCAGCTGAACGGGCCGCCTTTGTTTGTCGTTTCTATTATCGTGCCGCCACGAAAATGTATTCCGCGCACGACTTCAGGTGTGAGGCGCACTATCTCCTGCGGCTCCCATAGCACTCCGTTGAAGGCCTGGATGCTGCCGAGGACTTCCCAGTCTTTCTCCTGCGACGCACGCTTCACAATAGCGCGAATCACCGCATTAAGACCTGGGCAGTCGCCACCACCGGTTGTTATTAAAACTCTTTTCATTATTCTAATTCAAAATTTAAAATTCAAAATTCAAAATTTAAAAATTTAAAATTCAAAATTATTTAAACTTAGTTCCTTTTATCTCTGTATTATTTAGATAATCTATAAAACTATTTATTGATTTGGATATTTCTTCTGACAATGATTTCATTTCTTCAAATTGTTTTTCAGATATAAAACCATAATCAAACGCTCTATATATTTGACTTCTTGTTTCTCCACAAGAACCTTTGGCTATATATAAAAATTGTTTAAATTCACCATTTCCATTTCTTTCAAAACCTTCAGCAATATTATCCATTATTGAACCAGAAGCTGCTCTAATTTGAGAACATAATCTAATTTCTTTAGAAAACTTATCTTCCAAAGTAATTTCAAAAATTTTCTTGGAAAAAGAACGAGCTTTCTGCCAAATAGGTAAATCCTCAAATCTTTTATAACTAGCCAATTTTAAATCTTAAATTTTAAATTTTTAAATCAAGCCTGATCTCTAATTCAGCAAGTTGCTCGTCCGAGATCGCTGACGGTGACTCCGCCATTACATCTCTTCCCTGGTTGTTCTTCGGGAATGCGATGAAGTCGCGGATTGAATCCTGACCTCCAAAGAGAGAGCAAAGTCTATCAAAACCGAATGCCAATCCTGCGTGAGGTGGTGCTCCGTATTCGAAAGCGTTCATCAGGAAGCCGAACTGCTCCTGAGCCTTCTCATCGGTGAAGCCGAGGGTGTGGAACATCTTCTTCTGCAGGTTCTTGTCGTGAATACGTACCGAGCCGCCACCGACTTCAGTGCCGTTGAGCACGATATCGTAAGCGTTTGCACGGATCTCGCCCCATTTGTCAGGCTGCTCGAGCAGATATTCATCTTCAGGCTTCGGAGCCGTGAACGGATGGTGCATGGCATAGAAACGCTGTGTCTCTTCGTCCCATTCGAGAAGCGGGAAGTCGATGACCCACAATGGTTTATACACGTTAGGATCACGTAAGCCGAGCTGATTACCCATCTCGAGACGGAGAGCGTTCATCTGCACTCTCGTCGGCATGGCTTTACCGCTGAGTATCAACAGCATATCACCTGGTTTGGCATTGCATTTGTCGAGCCATGTCTTCAAAATCTCAGGTGTGTAGAACTTATCGACTGACGACTTGATTGTGCCGTCTTCGTTGTATTTCACGTAAACAAGGCCTTTAGCACCAACTTGCGGACGTTTCACAAAGTCGGTGAGTGCGTCGGTTTGCTTGCGGGTGTAGTTGGCACAGCCCTCTGCGTTGATGGCGACCACGAGTTCAGCCTCATCAAACACCGAGAAGCCGTGACCTTTCGCCACGTCGTTGAGTTCCACAAACTTCATTCCGAAACGGATATCCGGCTTATCGGAACCGTAATATTTCATTGCATCATGCCAAGTAATGCGAGGGAATTTATCGAATTCGATGCCTTTAATGGTCTTGAACAAATGTTTTGCCAAGCCTTCAAACATGTTGATAACGTCTTCCTGTTCGACGAACGACATCTCGCAGTCGATCTGTGTGAACTCAGGCTGACGGTCGGCACGGAGGTCTTCATCGCGGAAGCAGCGCACGATCTGGAAATAACGGTCGAAACCGGCAACCATGAGGAGCTGCTTGAACTGTTGCGGTGACTGTGGAAGAGCGTAGAACTCGCCCGGATTCATACGTGACGGCACCACGAAGTCGCGGGCGCCTTCAGGGGTCGACTTAATCAGGCAAGGGGTCTCAATCTCGAGGAAGTCATTGCCCGACAAGTACTTACGCACTTCCTGAGCCATCTTATGGCGCAAGATGATGTTGTTCTTGATTGGGTTACGACGCAAGTCGAGGTAACGGTACTTCATACGGATGTCGTCACCGCCGTCGCTGACGTCTTCGATAGTGAACGGAGGCACCTTCGAGGTGGTCAAAATCTTAAGGCTTTCGACTTTCAACTCGATGTCGCCTGTCGGGTTTTTCGGGTTCTTCGACTCGCGTTCCACCACAACGCCTTTAGCCTGAATGACGAATTCACGTCCGATTTCACGGGCGGTCTTCATCGTCTCATCAGAGCTAACTCCTTCTTGCATAAAGAGTTGCGTAATACCATATCTATCACGGAGATCAATCCAAAGCAGGGCACCTTTGTCGCGCACACGCTGCACCCAGCCGCTCAAAGTGACTTCCTGACCCACGTTGGCCATGCGAAGTTCACCACAAGTATGAGTTCTAAACATATCGTTTAATTATTATATTCTACAAATTTGCAAATATACAAAAATTTTAAATGTTGACTACCTTCATGCAACATTTTTTGCAGTCGAAATCAAGGCGGAAACGGCCACGTTCGTTAGTAATATATAAAGGTGTCGTCGGTTTCCCGATTTCCTTTGAGCACATACCGTTTGCGTAACGAATGCAATGTTTCGTTGTCATCACCACTATTTCACCATCCGGCATGGTTTTTTCGAGACCGTCGTCGATGTGCGGAACGCCATGATTCTCATAGAATTTGCGGGATAAAGAATTGGTGACGTTGCCGAGATATGACAGTCTTGTCATTTCGAGCGTAGTCGAGAAATCTCCTTCAATTGAATGAGATTTCTCCGCTCCCTGCGGTCGGTCGAAATGACGAGCGCCTACACGTTGCCGTTCTATCAACGATTTCTCCAATTCCGTCACCAGTTGGCGTTTCATCTCACCTAAAATCGATGTTGGAATAAAACAAACTGTATCTAATTGAATATCAATATTTTCAACAACAAATTTCGTATCACCCCATTGTGATAATTTGGTACGTATTGTCTCGATTACCTTTTCAGGATTTTTAGCAACGTCTTTTTGGCATTGCAAGCAAACACTGACGTTTCCTGATGACAATCGTAAACCCTCTGAGGTCTCAGAGAGTTCTAATCTGATTGGGAGTTTGCGATTGCCGGTAGAGTTTTCAACAGATTTTTGCCAGATGATGTCGAAGTTTCTATACAATGAGATTTCTCGACTACGCTTCGCTTCGCTCGAAATGACGATCTTTTTTATGTCATTTCGACCGACCGAAGGGAGCGGAGAAATCTCCTTTGAACACAAGATAACGTTACCTTCTACTCCGTTGACGTTGAATCCTTGCAGCTGTTTGTCATCATCCAAGAAACAAAGTCCGTCACCATTGTGAAGGGTTACGTCTTCTTTAAGCTTGACAATCAAGCGTTTACCATCAATTTTCTTGATTTCACCGATGTATTCTCCCATCGACTTCGGCGTAAACGGCGCATCGATGTTTTTTTGTCTGCCGTGTGCGAAATAGTCTGTAAAACCACGCGAAAACGATTTATCTAAATTCGGAACAAAAGATGGTGTTGAAACGCCTCGTGACGCACGCTCCAAATCAGGCCTTTTTTCAATGATTTCATCGATTGCTTGACGATAAAATGCCGTTGTATTTTTTACATAATCAGCGTCTTTCAAACGGCCTTCGATTTTAAACGAAGTGATACCGGCATCAATGAGTTCCTCAAGGTTTTTCGAGTTGTTCATGTCGCGTAACGAGAGCATATGACGATTGGTTATCAACACATTACCGTTTTCATCCTCAAGGTTCCATTTCAACCGGCATGGCTGCGCACACGCACCACGGTTTGCGGAACGATGGCCAATGACATGACTAAGGTAACACTGTCCGCTGTAACTTACACACAAAGCACCGTGAACAAAAAACTCCAACGGCACCGTTGTTTTGGAACGAATCTCCTTTATCTCGTTGATACTCAATTCTCTTGCAAGCACAACCTGTTTGAAGCCGACATCTTCCAAAAACTTCACCTTTTCAGCTGTCGTGTTGTTGCACTGTGTAGATGCATGCAAAGCAATCGGAGGCATGTCCATCATCAGAAGCGCCATATCCTGCACGATGAGCGCGTCGACACCGGCATTATAACAATCCCAGGCAATTTTACGCGCTTGCTCCAACTCATTGTCAAACAACAAAGTATTGAGTGTCACGTAAACTTTCGCACCAAAAACAGCAGCATGATTACAAAGTTTTTCGATATCCTCGATGCTGTTGCCGACCTTCTCACGAGCGCCAAAACTCGGTCCGCCGATATACACCGCATCAGCGCCGTGGTTGATGGCGGCGATTCCTACTTCAAGGTTCTTCGTTGGAGAAAGAAGTTCGATTTTTTTCAAGACGAAATTTTTTGCAAAAATAACTAATTTTTCTGATTATGAATAAAGAAAATGCTGCCCACATCAACTAATTCGCCATCATATAACTCTATGATTCTCATATTGTTACGACGTATAAACTTTTTCAACTCCTTACACTCTTTCAGATGTTTCAAAGAGCCGCATACCACAACGCAATCATCCACGAGACCGCAGCAGCCAGGGAAGAAACCGTAATCATGACCAGGTAACGTTACCTGATGAGGGTCAACGTAAAAAACATTGCATCCATTATCCTCCAAAACACGTTTTATACCGAAATCAGATGTGATGAAATTGCGTTCGTCCAACGCCAACAGATTGCATCGCGTATATCCTTGATTTACATTCAGTTGCACGGATTTTGTCGATATTTTTCTATATAAATCCAATATCTTTTCATCAGTATAATTCAAGTTGTGAATAAGAATATTTCCGATTCCGACCGCATTGTATGGAACCGTTTCGGGATAAGCATTCCCGACGTTTTTCATTCCAATTTCCTTCATTATTCCTTCAGGAAAATTAATGTGGACGTTTTTCGCGCAAATCACTGTGTCACAACATCTTTCGTTGTAGCAAAAGAAAAAGATATCAGGATGTGACGAAATCGAAGGATACGCCTTGTCGGAAGGCTCAAGCCAAAGGACTTCACCAAGCTTTGAGAGATTCTCACGGGCTTCGGATGGCATAGTGGAGCTGGCAATAATATGATTGACGGAGAATTCTCCATTCCGCTTCGCTTCAGTCGAAATGACAACGTGCTTGTATCGCTGTTCCAGTTTTTTCTTGTTCTCGCCTCGATATCCTATTGCATGATTCAACTGATTCTCTGGGACTTCAATACAAAAATTATCAGATTTTACATCCATTTTGTCGAATTTCCTACCCCACAATCTGCTGAACACCATCTCAGCGAAATTTTTATGATAAGGGCCGGCCACAAAAGCATCGCCATTCAAATCTTCGGAAGTATGAAGGCCTAATCGGAGAACTTTCACATCGTTTTCGGTGAAATATTCATAAAGCGTGGCAGTTTGCTCAACAGCCTCATTAATATTTAAAGGTGTATATTCTCCATTTTTGTAAAGTCGCTCCAGTTCTGTGTCTTTCACCACAATACACGGATAGATACGCGTCTCTTTCGCGCCAAGTCGTACAATATCTTTTGCTGTTTGAAAATCGTCGTCGAAAGTGTCGAAAGGCAGACCGAGCATCATCTGTAAACCAAGCGTAACACCCTCATTAACAATAATTTGCGAAGCGTTTTCAATATCTTTGAAGGTATGTCCGCGACCACATTTTCTTAGAATCCCGTCGTTTGTAGTCTGCGCTCCGAGTTCAATGTTACGCATCCCTAAATTTTTCAGAATTTTTACGCGTTTTTCATCAATATAATCAGGTCGTGTACTGCATCTAATGCCGTTTATGACGCCTTTTTCGAGGTATGGCTGCACTATTTTCAGAAAATCATCCTGCATTTTTTCGGGAAGACCGGTGAAATTTCCTCCGAAAAACGCCACCTCAACAAACCTGTCTTTTTCCTTAAACGATTCCAGATGTCTTTCTATGATATTTTTAACCTCTTGAATATCAGGAAGTTTCTGTTTTCCGGTAATACTAAACTGGTTGCAATAAACGCATCGGAAAGGACATGCGAGTTCGGGAAGAAAGACCGGTATGTTATAATGTTTCATTTCGACTTCAAAATTGCTAAAAAATATTGAATAATCGTAAATCTTATCAAAATAATTCTTAACTTTGCAAGTTATTAATGTAGAAAATTTTAAAACTCAACAATATGGTTAAAAACTTAAAAAGTATCACAATCCTCGCTCTTATTACTCTCGTAACTATCTGTGGAGTAACAAGTTGCAAATCATCAGACGGATTAACAAAAAAAGAGTACAAGGCAAGAGTCGAACAGGCCACCAAAGACTTGAACGCTATTTTGAACAACGAAACAGAGTGGACGTTAGAAGAACAGCAGGCCCGCGTCAATGAAATCAAACAGACAGATTTCTCAAAGAAGAATCCTGAAATCGTCGAAATGATTGAGCGTGCCGAGGCAAAAATCGCCAACGAGATGGCTGAAAGAGACAGATTAGCTGAAGAACAGCGCCTCGCCGAGGAGCAGAGACTACGTGAGTTGGAGGAGCAAAACAAGCCTAAGACAGGTCTCGCCGATTTCTTCAACATGATTGCCAACGCAAAAGACGCCTCAACAGCCAACGGTTACATTGCCGAAGCACTCAAGTTGTTCGAATCACCTGACGCCGTCGTCCTCATCCGCCTCAACAACTACGGTGACTACGACCGTCCGACAACAGCTGTCAACTACCTCAACTATCTCAAGGACCAGAAGAAAGTCAATGTGAATGTTGACAACATCAAGTACAACGCAGAAAACAAGATTACAGAACTCGAATTAATTAAGAAATAAGATGAAAAAGGTATTATTTGCAATAGCATTCGCATTTTTCGCATTGACAGGCTATCAGGCATTTGCACAGGAGCCTGAACTTAGTCCGGAACGCAAGCAAGCCATCGACAGTCTCGCCCTCGAGAAAGTCCGTGACCTGTCGAAATACGTCAAACTGATAGGCTCGAAGAACACTCCATGGAGCGAAGCCAACAGAGTCATCGACCGCGCTGAAGAGCTCTTCGCACCAGACGCAGAAATCGGCGTGTCATCATTGTCAAAGACAAAAATCGAGTATTACAGAGTCCGCCAGTACCTTGAAAGACTTATGCGCCTCAACTACGACCGCGTTGAAATCGACTGGTATAAGATTCAGTATGTGTCTGACTTACAACGTCAGCCAGACGGAACATATGTAGGTGTCATCACCATTTTCCAGACATTCAAAGGCTATGACGCTGAAGGAAGACTCGTTTATCAGGACACTACAAAGAAAGACATCACAGTTTATGTCAAACGTAAAGAGACACAGATCGGCGGCCGTCTGATCGGCTTCTGGGATGTGCTGCTCGGTGACATGCGCGTGAAAGAAACCACACAGAAATAATGAGTAAGTTATTGAAAGTTATGGTGCCAGTATTTTTACTGGCACTATGTTTAAAAGTTGACGCCCAAGTGATGGGCAGCCTCGGCGACGTCCAGATGGATGAACGTGAGTTCTACACCATGACGAAACAGATGGGGCAGTTCATCCACAGGTTCAACTACGAAGAGGACCCGACGGGAAAGAGGCTCTATGCAAGCGACAAAGATTACAGAAACGCCGCAAAGAGAAAAGACGCGCTTCCATTGTTGTTCGACCTCGACAACCCAAGAACATCGGGCAACCTTCGCAACTTTTTCGTCGAAGACCTACTGAAAAACCGTCAGTTTTTGGAGTTTCTCGGCGGCAACTGGTTCTCTGAAGTATCCGCGAAATTCAAATGGAAAGGCCAAGACGTCGACATCAGCCTTATCATGACTCTCGAAAAAGACGGCCTCGGCTCGAAATGGGTGATTTCCAACGTGTTCTTCTCAGAATTTCAAAAATATTTTCCACAAGGCGAGCTCGCCGACCGCGAGAAGCATTTCCTGCATCCGATGAGCCACGAACTCGACTTCATGAACATTTACAAAATATTCAACGACCCTCAAATAGTTGAGTATTACGCTTCTACAGATTATCAACCTGATTATCTCACACTGTTTTTCTATGAGATAAAGCAAGGAACACTGAAGTTTAACCACGTCGAAAGTGTGAAATTCCACGTTTTCCAAATACAAAACTGGTATTTTGAAGTGTCGTGGTTCAACCGCAGCGGATACAACTCAGGATGGCTCATATCAAACCTTATTTACCTCAAAGAAGAAGAAAAAGAAGCACTTTTAAAGCTTTATCAACCTAAAAAATGAAAAAATTAGTTTTTTTTGCGATTTTATTTCTATCATGCCAATTTGTTTTTGCACAAAAATCCAATCTCAGCAAAAACGAAATTGACGAATATTCCGCACAAATACGCGTGATGGTAAGATACCTCGAAGAAACCTTCTCTTTCATCGGGAATCCGGAAAACACAGCACAGGAAAAAGATATCATCTTCAAGGAAAGTTACACGAAAATCTTCAAGGACAACGAAGTCCAGATTGAAGACGACCTTGACGACAACCGCAGTACATATATTAATAAGGATGTGCAGGCATATTTGAAAGATATCGATTTCTTCTTCAAAGACATAAAATTCAACTTTAAAATAGATGAGATAAAACCGCAGACTAATGAAAACGGTGAGACGTATTTCAAGGTCACGATGATGAGAACCATCGCCGGTCACAACATTCTGGGCGACACCATCAACAACTCCTGCAAACGTTTCATGGAGATAAATATCGACCCGTCGAAAAAAGACCTCAAGATTGCGAGTATCTACACCACCAAACCTAATGAGACTGAGGAACTTAGAACTTGGTGGAACAGGATGCCGTCGGCATGGAAGATGTATTTCGGCAACGACCAGTTCATCCTCGACTCCATCGAGATAATGAATGTAATCCACATCTACCGTGACTCCATCGTCATCGTCGACGACAGCCTGGTCGAGAGCACGATAGCATGCGATATGCCCGCTTTGTACGAAACACTGACAGGTTTCACGAAAATCACTGATGTTGACGTAAGCAACAATAAATTGATTCACTCGCTCGACCCGTTGTATGAACTATCGGATCTTCAGAATCTCGACTGTTCAAACACTGATGTCTTTGACATCTCCCCTATTCGTAATCTCAACAAAATCAACAGGTTAGATATCAGCAACACATCTATAACAAACATCTCCGATTTAAGATACACCAACGATGTAAAAATTCTCAACGCCGACAATCTGAGGATCAGCGATATAGAAATTATCGGACTTTATCATAAACTGACAAATCTTTCATTGGCAGGCACTGATATTGAGAATATTAAAGCTTTGGAAACGTGCGAAATGCTGACAGATCTTGATATTTCCGGGACAAAAGTCACAAGTCTCGACTCGATTGTTATGCCGGAAACACTTCATTATCTGAACCTCAGCAACACCGAAATATCAGATTTAACGCCAATAGAAAATCTCGAGAATCTGCAGTTGCTCATCATCGACAACACTCCTGTAACCGACTTAAATCCAGTAGCTAAGTTAAACAGACTCAACGAGTTACAGTGCAGAAACACAAGCGTAAGCGACATCATGCCGCTCAAAGACATGCAGCATCTTGTAAGAATTTATTGCGACAACACTTTGATAGATTCTGAAAAAGCCGATAATTTCAAAAAAGAAAATCACAACGTCATGGTGATTTATGAGACACAGGCGCTTCAGGAATGGTGGGACGGCCTGCATGTTTCATGGAAGACGAAATTTGCAAAGCAGAACAACATAGAAGTAAACCCAAGTCCGGAGGATCTGCATGCCATCATCAGCATGAAGACACTCACTTTGGATGCGCTTTTCATGGATGCCATGCCGATTGAAAGACTGACAAATCTTGAGAATCTTAACCTTGAGAACACAAAAATCGTGGATCTCACACCGCTTCACGGCCTGCATAACTTGAAATATCTCAACTTGAAAAATACCAAGGTAACTGATTTGAAATCAATAGAAAATCTCAGTAACTTATTGGAAATCAATATAGAAAACACATCCATTTCTAATCTCGAGCCACTTTGCAACATGAAAAACCTCACTTTGGTCAAGGCAGAAAACAGCAAAGTCGGTCCGGAACAGGTGTTTGTACTTAGAAAAGCACTGCCAAATGTAACTGTCATTTATCGTACTGTCGAATTCCGTAACTGGTGGAACACTCTTGATGAAAACTGGAGAAATATCTTCAGGGACATTGTTGACATGAACACCAATCCTACGGCTGAACAGCTGCAAGCAGTCGTCAATATCGAAGAAATCAACATCGACACTAAGGTGATGGTATCAAGTCTTGAGCCGTTGACCAAGCTTATGTTCCTTAAGAAGCTGAGTGTCAAGGATAATCACATCACAGATTTAAGTCCTTTAAGCGAGATGAGGCTTCTGAGAGAGTTGTGCATCGACGGAAACGCCATCAACGACATCACGCCGTTGGCAACAGTAAAATCGCTTGAAGTTCTGTCAATGGAAAACACCCGTGTCATCGACATCAACGCACTTGAAGGCATGGAAAATCTTAAAGCTCTTGACATTGCAAGTACTGCTATCAAGAATATCAAGCCGTTGACGAATTGCACCAAACTTGAGGAGTTGAACATTGCGAACACCAACGTCAAGACGCTGACACCTGTTGCAAATCACAGTTCATTGAGATACATCAAGGCCATCGGCTCAAAGGTTAAGACTAAGGAGATAGACGCACTCAGAAACAAACGTCCTGAGGTCAACATCATCTATCATTAGGATTTTCAGACCACCCAAGTGATTGGGAAATCTTTTTCCTGCATAAACACGTTAGTAGCTTCAACGTCGTCGGAGAAACCGAGGAAGTAGCCGCCACCGCCGGAACCACATATTTTTATCTGGAAATGAACGTCTTTCCGTTTCATTGAGAAGAGCGGAAGCATATTATCCGTTATCATTGGGCGCATCATAACCGTCTGATAATAAGACAGATGCGACAAATCATCAAAGAACTCGTCGACATTTCCTGATACCAAAGAATCGATACAGCGGCCGACAAAAGGATAATACAACTCGTTGAAAGCTTTGAGGTAACGTTTGTTTTCGCGCTGTTCCTTGAAGTAGTTCACCAAAGTCTTTGTCTCGCTCTTTATATTGCTGTCAATCAAGAAGATATGGACATTCTCAGGCATAAAATCCTTTTCCAAAATCTTAATTTTCTTATCTTCCGTGAGGATGAAAGGCTTGCCGAGATAACATTGAAGCGGGTCGAGACCCGAGCTGCTGCCGTGGAAACAATTTTCCATGTCGCCGAGGAACTTCTTAAGCATTATAGGATCGGCGATCTCCTTTGATTTGAAGCGGTCGTAAACGGCGGCTGTCAAGGCTCCGGAGCTACCTACGCCATAGCCAGAAGGGATACACGAATCGAGGAAAAGCCCCTTCTTAAGTTCGGCTCTAAACTTCTGAACATCAATATTTTCGGTGAAATATGTATTGCTCTCGAGATAGTTAGCGAACATATGCAGACTTCTGTTTGACGAATAGTTTTTCTTGCCGTGGTTGCGCCAGATGTAGTCCCAGTGCGACTCACCGGTGTAGAGAGGCATCAGGAGAGCCGGCGAACCGAAAATCATTGAATATTCGCCAAAAAGTATGACTTTGCCGTAGTATTTTTTTATTTCCATAAGTGCAGTTTTATTGTTTCAAATTATTGCTGAACGATATCGTCAATGCATTGATTATCACGACAATACTGTAAAAGATTCTCTTTTATAAACTGTTTCACCTGTTTGTCGAAGGCATCAGGATAGAGAAGATGCACATTCGGGCCGGCGTCGAGGGTGAAGCATGCCGGCACTTTCGACTCTTGACGGAACACCTTAACTAATTCTATGATTTTCAGCGTGTTAGGCTCCATCAGTTTGTAAGGCGGAGTGGATGTAGCCATCATCTCATGAAGCTGCGAAGCCTCTGCTTCAGCTATTGTGATAAACTCGTCGACGTCGCCGTTTTTCAGAACTTTGAGCAGACGTTCGGTGTTCTCGCGAGCTGTTTTGTAACGTTGCTCCGCGAGAGGATGGCCGTTCATGAGCGAGTGCCCGACACGCGAAGAGACGCTTTTTTCCTTGTTTGAAACAATGAGGATGCTGTCGTGATACGTTTTAAACACAGGGTTCACGATGTCAGCCAACGGCACAGCATAATCGTCGGAACTGTCTGTAACAGACGGTGTCGCACCCCACAATGACATTATCGGGAACACTGAGCGTGCCGCGCTACCTGAAGCGAGTCGCGAAAGAAACGACGCCTTGCGCATATCAATCGACGTAACATCCTGATTCACGATCTTTTCTATCTTAAGAAGACATAACACAAGTGCGCTCATCGATGCGGCGCTTGAGGCGATACCTGACGAATGCGGAAACGAGTTACTGCTTTCAATTTCAAGGTCGAGACCTTTTAAGAAACCGAAATATTGCTGATTATCAACGAGATATTTCTCTATTTTTTCCTGAAACTTCGGAGAATCCTTGCCTTCAAAAAGAAAACGCATCGAATACTTATCCGTACCATTTTGCTTGGCTTTTATCTGAGTATCGGTGTGACAGCGGCTCAAAGTGAAGCTGATTGAAGGGTTGTTTGGCAACTGATTGCCGTGCTTGCCCCAATATTTCACTATGGCTATGTTTGAAGGTGATTGCGCGGAAACTGAAATCTCGTTCATATCCAATTTTGTTTCAATTATGATGCAAAAATAATGAATTTTTAATTCAAAATATATCAAAATAATAAAATTTACGTTATTTTTGTAACATCATTTAAAAATTACTATTATGAAAAAATTACAGTTTTTTGCTTTTATAATCGCCTTTGCGACAGTATTTTCGGCATGTTCAGATAAAAAAGTAGAGCAGCGTAAAGACCGTTCGGTCGGCGGCACTTCCGAGATTTTGTTCGTGACACAAAACGACGAGCAATGGGACGGTCAGATGGGACAGGCTGTCCGCGACTTCTTCGAGCAGGAACAATACGGACTTCCTCAGCCAGAGAAAAATTTCAGGGTGGCGCATATCAACGTCACAGCGCTCAACGACATGTTCAAGAAACACCGCAACCTCATCATAGGTGAGATAAATCCTGATTTGACCAACCCGATTATCGAGTCGCAAAACGACTGGCAGGCGGCACCTCAATATGCCATAAAAATCAAGGCAAAAGATGCCGAGACCTGGGTAAAAGTATTTGATAATCAGAAAGATGAGTTAAAAAAGATTTTCGACAGCAACGAACGCGCACGTTTCATGGATTTCTTCCGCCCGATGATAAACACCAAGGTCACGGAGACATTGAAAAACACCTACGGCTTCACCATGACGGTGCCTGAAGGCTATTATGTGGCGAAAAACCAGGACTATTTCACATGGCTCAGAAAAGAAGAGGCCGACAAAAGCTTTGGTCTGATAATTTATCAGTTACCTTATAAAAGCACTGACGATTTGAGCGAGGCGCGACTAATAAAAGTCTGCGATTCAGTCACCCAGAAATACATCCCGGGACCTACAGACGGCAGCTACATGACCTTGGATAAGGAATTTGTGAAGCCTGTTTTCACGGTAACACCTGATTTTCCGGCAGGTTACGCCGTCGAGATGCGCGGTTTGTGGGAGACTGAAGGCGAGTTCATGGCCGGACCGTATGTGTCGTACACCATAGTCAATCCGGAAGCCAACAAACTCATAACAGTGGAAGGCTACGTCTACTATCCCAACAAGGCAAAACGCGACTTGCTGAGACAGCTTGAGGCAATAATCTGGAGCTTAAAGTTTTAACTTCTGCCCCACTTTCAAATCGTCACTCTTCAAGTTGTTATTTTTCTTGATATAATCAACTGTGACGTTGTATTTCTTGGCTATTTTTGACAGGTTATCACCCGATTTCACTGTATAAACAGTGTTGCCAGACGATGCTTTAGACGTTGTGCTTGACTGACTATCAGGCGGATAAACTTTCAGTTTCTGTCCAACTTTGATAGTATTAGAAGTCAATTTATTCCATTTCTTCAAGTCGGTGACCGTGCATTTGTATTTCTGCGCAATCTTGCCGAGTGTCTCTCCTGATTTCACCACATGTGTCGTCTGCGTTGTGGAGCGTTCGACAGGCTTGGCGTTGCCGGCCTGTGCCATAGGAGCGCCCGAGCTGTAAACTATCAGTTTCTGACCGATGCGGAGATTGTCTGACTTCAGGCTATTCCACGACCTGAGCTGGCTCACGCCGACGTGATATTTCTTCGCAATAGCACTTAATGTCTCGCCTTTTTTCACGATATGCACGCTTCTGTCGGAGATTTGTTTCATCTGTTCCTGAAGCTTCTCCTTATCGATGCCGCTCTTAGTCTTAAAAGTATAAAGTTCTTTTTCGTGGTCAATATATTCGCTAACATATTTCTCCGGAATCTGAAGCACCAAAGGCTTTTTCGCCGTTGCCGGAATTATGGATTTCGTGTATTGCGGGTTGAAGAACTTTATGTCTTCCATCGGGATTCCAAGCATCTCGTTAAGCTGGTCGAAATGAAGAACGTCGTGCACCATCACTGTGTCGATGCCGGTTTTGATGATACCCGGGTCGAGAGGACAGATGTTATGCTCCGCCGGGTAATTCATAACATAGTTGACGGCGATGAAAGCAGGTACGTAGCCGCGTGTCTCACGAGGCAGATACGGCCATATTGCCCAGTAATTCTTGATACCTCCTGCTCTTCTGATGGCTTTTTTCACGTTACCGGCACCAGAGTTATATGCTGCAAGTGCGAGGAACCAGTCACCGAACATGGCATACAGGTCGTTGAGATGCTGGCATGCCGCTTCCGTTGACTTCAGAGGGTCGTAGCGGTCGTCGACGAGAGTGGTGACGTTGAGTTTGTAAGTCTTTCCTGTTGCATACATAAACTGCCAGAGGCCTTTCGCGCCTGCCCACGAGCCGGCACGCGGATTCAAAGCCGACTCCACGACAGCAAGATATTTCAATTCAAGAGGCATGTTGTATTTGTCGAGAGTAGCCTCGAAAAGAGGGAAATAAACATCCGCCAAACCAAGGATTCTCTCGGTCTTGTCACGTTTTTGCACTGCATACACATCGATAAACGACTTCACATGCTTATTGTAAACCAACTCCATGGTCGTATTCCTGTTCAGTGCCTCGATACGCTGTGCATAGACACTGTCAGGAAACGAAGGTATATATCCCGGAGGATAGTTGCAAGTATTGACCAAACTATTTTCAAAATACGGGATAACTTTCAGAGTATCAATCATTTCCAACATGTTTGACGACTCATTGACGATGCCTTTTCCTGAGTTCTCATCATCAAAAATCTGTTGAATCCGTTCTTGGATGCTATCGGGAAGATTAGGATTTATCGAATCCAATTCAAACGAATCATCGAGGATTGAAGTGTCGATAGAATCGTTCATCAGACGCTGATTGATGACCAAAGTGTCGTTAATTGTGTCGCCAATATGGGCTAAAGTCAAGAAAATCAATAATATACAATGCATTTCCGATATTTTTTAAAGTGCAAAATTACAAAAAAATTCAATAAAATTAACGCATATATCCAACAAATAAGTATCTTTGCACACTAAAAATTAATTTTTGAATTTAATCATTAAAAAAATGAAGAAAATATTACTTAGTTTCATCGCATTTGCTTTGTGTTTGAGTATCAAAGTGAACGCACAGGAGCAGAAAACTCCGGATTGGAAGAGATGGCATTATCTCTCTGAAGAAGAAATGAACACCCCTGTGAGGGCTATCAATTTTGTTGAGACCGACCCACCGACAGGCGAGCCTCGTTTTGTGGCTGAGTTCGAGCCTATGCAAGGCGTGATGATTCGTTACCCTCTTGGAATTCCTACAAGTTTGGTGGCACAGTTGTCAAATAACTGCCATGTTTACTGCATAGTTTCATCGTCATACCAGAGCAGCGCACAGAGCGAGTTCCAAAGTGCAGGTGTGAACATGAGCAATGTCACGTTCGTGAATGCGGCATCCGACTCATATTGGGTTCGCGACTACGGTCCGTGGTACATTTTCGAGGACAGAAACCCAGCCATCGTCGACAACATATACAACCGTCCGCGTCCTAACGACGACAACATGTCGGGCGTTTTCGCCACCTTCTGGAACATCCCGATGTACGGCATGAACCTCGAGCACACAGGCGGCAACATGATGGAAGACGGACGTGGTCACGGCGTGAGCGACAACCTCGTTTTCCAAGAGAACGGCAACAACGAGACCAACGTGCGCAACAAGATGCGTGACTATCTCGGCATCGACCCATACCATGTCACCATCGACCCTCAGGGCGACTACATCGCACACGTCGACTGCTGGGGCAAGTACCTCGCACCAGATAAGATTTTGATTGCACGCGTGCCACAAAGCAACCAGCATTACGCTGATTATGAGTCAGTTGCGCAGTATTTTGAGACAACAAACTGCTGCTGGGGCTATCCTTACCGTGTTTATCGTGTTGATGAACCAGGCGGAAGCACCCTCGCACCTTACACCAACAGTTTGATTTTGAACAAATCAGTATATGTGCCGCTTGGCAGCAATTCATCATACAACCAGCAGGCTTTGGCTGTTTATCAGGAAGCCATGCCAGGTTATGAAATCGTTGGCGTTACCAACAACGATTGGTACACTGGTTGGGAGAACACCGACGCTCTTCACTGCCGCACCCGTGGTGTGATGGACTTCGGAATGCTCTTCGTCGATCATAGAGATGTTAAGTTCGGAGTTCAAGAATGGCAAGATTCTATTGCTATCACAAGTAAATTCATCGCTTACAGCGGTCAGGATTTGAAGCAGGATTCACTCCTTGTTTATTATAGCATTGACGGCGGCGCTTATCAGGTGGCTCACATGACAGCAACCGGCAACCCTGATGAATATGTAGGATACATCAAAGGTTATCAGGGCGAATCGGAGATTAACTATTATGTTTTCGGCGCTGACGAGTCAGGACGCCGTTACACACAGCCGGTGTTTGCAGAGTTGGATCCACACCATTTCACAATGGAAACATATACACCTATCACTCCAACAGAGCCTACAATCAGCGTGGAACAAATCACATTTGAGGATTATACACCTGCAACATTCACAATTACCAACGAAACAGGTAATCCTTGCACTATCAACGATATAACTGAAGGAACCTATGGATTGAACTATCTCTGGTTCGAGACAAGTGCTAACCTGCCTGCAACATTGGCAAATGGCGAAAGCATGGAAGTTACAGTTGGTATTGCAATGGTAGTTAAAGGTTATATCGAAACAGCCATAAAAATAGAATCTGACCTTGACACACAGGTTATTCCAGTGTTTATGAACGAAGAGCTTTTTGATGGTGTTGACGAGAACCTTGTTGCAAGCTACGAGGTTTATCCTAACCCGATGAACAACGTTTTGTACATTGAAGGCAATGACATTCAGGATGTTACAATTTTCAACGCTGTCGGTCAGCAGGTTCTGTTTGTTGAAAGCAGAAACGAAATCGATGTCGAAAGCTTAAACGAGGGCTTGTACTTCGTGAGAATCAGCGACATGAAGGGCAACAGCGTTGTAAAGAAGATAGTTAAGAGATAATCATGTTATCTGTTAAGACATTCGTTTGCAACGAGTTACAAGAAAACACATACGTCGTTTACAATGAGAGTAAGAACTGTGTCATCATCGACGCAGGCAACCATCTCAAAGAAGAAGACGAATACATTATTGGCTTCATCGACCGCAATGGCTTGAAGCCAATAATGCTTCTCAACACGCATTCGCACATCGACCATATGATGGGAAACGCTGTCTTTGCCAAGAGATATGGTATACCGTTGGCTTCACATCCTATCGAGAAGCCGTTTTACGACAAAGTGTGGATGTATGCGGCGGCATTCGGCATCGACTTAACCCAAGACCGTCACCTCACTTCTACTGTCGATCTCAACGACGGTGATATCATAAAAATCGGCGAGGACGAGTTGAAAGTGTTATTCACACCTGGTCACGCACCTGGACATGTATGTTTCTATGATGAGAAAGATGGCATACTGTTCAGTGGCGACACATTATTCTACCGAGGAGTCGGACGTTGGGATTTGCCTGGCGGCAACTACGCTCAACTTGAAAAAAGCCTTCGCGAAGTGCTTTACAAACTACCTGATGACACCGTGGTATATTGCGGACACGGTTCGATGACAAGGATTGGAGATGAGAAGAGGAATAACCCTGAGGTAAGCAGTTATTAGTTTGAAGTTATTTTTTTAAAATTTTTTGTTTGGCGTATTAAAAATTTTTGTATTTTTGCAGCGCATTTGAGGTCGGGTTCTACTAACGGTTAGGTAACGACACTCTCACTGTCGAAATAAGGGTTCGATTCCCTTACCCGATACGAAAAAAGCACCGAAGTTTCGGTGCTTTTTTTTATTGTTTCAGTTTCGCAACAATCTCATCGGGACTGATGTCCATCATGCATTTGAAATGTCCTTTCGGGCATTTTTTGTAGCCCAGTTTAGAGCAAGGACGGCATTTCAAGCCCTTCACCTCTATGATATGTGTAGGGATATCCGATTTTTCAGGATAATATTGATACATTCCGAACTCAGGCACGGTGTTTCCCCAGACAGAGACAATCGGTTTGCGCAGTGCCGCAGCGATGTGCATCATGCCTGTGTCGCTGGTCAAAACAGCTTTCGACATCTTTATGATTGAGGCGGATTGCTCAAGATTCAGCATGCCCACCGGGTTCCAGACGTTCTCCCCTACCGCGTCGGCGATGACTTTAGCACGCTGCATGTCGCCCGGACCGCCAAGCAGAATCACCGGCTCATCAAGTTTTTCGATGACTTCGATGACTTTCTCTGCAGGCATCACTTTCGTGTTATAGCTGCCTCCGACAACGACGGCATAGAAACCGTTTCTGAACTCTTCAGGGATGTCGGGTTCCTGCATCATATTCGTCTCAGAGATGTAAAACTCCAGACCCCTGCCGTCGTTTTTCACGCCCAGCGGCTCAACAGCCTCAAAATATCTGTCGACGATATGAACATCAGGTAACCTGTTGATTTTGAACGTTGTAAGCAACATCTTCTGGAAATCCAGCTTGTTGAACGAATGATACTCGCATCCCAACGCCCAACAGACTCTGCGTGAACGTCCATTCTTCTGTAAATCAACGATATAGTCGTATTCTTCCTTCTTCAGTTCCTTTATCACCTCACGAAGTGAGTTGGAATACTCGAAAGTTTTGTCGACATACGGATTATTATGCGACATGCTTGCAAATTTGTCTTTCGTAAGTACATGAAGCTCAATATCATCATCCATCCTCTTGATGCAACGGATGACTGGTGTAGTAAGGACAATATCGCCGATTGAACTGAAACGGATGAGTAATATCTTCATTTTAACACAATTTATTTGTGAATAACATCGCATTCATAGCGTTTAACACCTTGATAATCAATATCTTTATGATTTTCAAGATATAAAAACTCTGCATCGTTGCAAGTCATGTCGCTATCTTTTATCTTAATGCAGTTGCCCTGTGCCCATAAAGCCATATAGCTGTTCATTGTCACGGTATACACCTTATTTTGGTCAATACGTTTGCCGTTGATAAAGGCTTTTGCATTGGAAAAATGACCGTCATCATTCGTCTTGAGATAATCTATCGTGTAAGTAATGCCTGAAACATGTGTGCAGTCGCGATCTTTGGTCGATGCGATGGCAAGAAAATCCTCCACCTGTTTGCCCGTCATTTCAATGATTACCAATGAGTTATTGAACGGGTCGAGATTATAGATGTCAGCTTTAGTGATGTCGCCGCCATGCATGTTATCGAAGCGCACGCCGCCAGGATTCTGCATCGCTATGTCGGCTTTAGTAATATAACGTTGAGCGTCAGCCATATAAGCACCGAGAGCGTCTTTGTCGTTGAAAGGTGTCTTCGCATGGCCTATAACCTTCTGAAACTCAGGCTCAGCATAATACTCCTCGACTTTCTTCTGAATTTTTTCGTCTACTTTTTTGATAGTCTTGAAATCTATAACCTGTGCCTCTTTTTCGATTATTTTTCCGTTGGCGAACTTCATTTTTGTGACTGTAGCGGCTTTCAGATAATACTTCGACTGTGTGTAAAGCACGCCGTCTTCAAGTTGTTTTGTACACAAATCGTGCGAATGGCCGCCGATGACGAGGTCAAACTGAGGATATTCAGCAGCAAAATCAAGCTCTTGCGCCATGCCGCAATGCGATAGAAGCACGAATACATCACAGCTGTCTCTCAGATAAAGGTAATCTTTGATAATATCCTTAGCGTCAACGAAATCGACGTTTTGCATGTTTTTGATATGCGCGCTCGGACGACCTTCGTTTGATGTCTCAATCATACTGAGAAGCGTGATTTTCACGTCTTTCCCATTGATATTTCTCGTAATCGTCACATATGCAGGGAGTTTCAGGTCAGGATAACCGGTAAAAAACGTGTTTGCACAGATGAGAGGGAAATGCGCTGTCTTCACGAAATACCGTATTCCATCGACGTTTCCGTCAAATTCATGGTTACCGAGTGCCGACGCATCAAACCCTATCTCGTTCATCAACGAAATCATCGGAAGGTTCGGATGTTCAGGATATTTGTCGTTGTATGCGTTGCCGGTACGGTTGTCGCCTGCGCTCACAATCATAAGCTGCGGATAGATATTTCGCAAACTGTCGGCAATATAAGCCAGTTTCGGCATTTGCTCGATGTGACCGTGCATGTCGTTGACCGAAAGAATCACCACTTCCTGTGGCTTCGATGCGCAAGAAATCAGGTATACACTGATTATCAATAAATAAAGAATCTTTTTCATATTATCAAATTGTGTTCATTAAAAATTTTCTCAACAGAATCTTCGTACTCATCCAAGTGATTGACTTTCTTCACTTTACGCCAAACATTTTGTGGGTCGTCGAAGATGTTCATCATATATTTCCACAGCTCCTTCATGCTGCCGATGATTTTCGGGCTGCCTCCAGCATGATGCAGACGCGCAACATATAAATCAACCACAAAATTATGCAAACGTTGTTTTTTATCTTGTTGATTATCAATGTTTTTGATTTCCTCAGCAAGAAATGGGTCGGTTAGCAGACCGCGACCTAACATTATATCAAAGGATAAGATGGAGAAGGAGGATAAGGAGGATAAGGAGGATAAGATGGAATTGTAACGGTCAGTTGTAAAAATGTCGCCGTTGTAAACCAACGGTTTGTTGATTAACGGTACCAACGCATTGAATTTTTCCAACGACGCTTCGCCGGTATACATCTGTTTACCGATACGCGGATGAATTATTATCTCGCTGAAATTCAACGTGTTAAATGTATCGACAAAAGCATAAATCTCTTCATCGCTGTAATATCCGAGGCGACATTTTATGCTGAATTTGATGCCATCGATATGTTCGAAGACTTCGTTAAGCATCTTGATTGTGCGGTCGGGGTCTGCCATGAGACCACATCCACGGGTTTTGTTGGCCACACGCGGAAACGGGCATCCCATATTAAGGTTAAATTCGGGATAACCCATTGATTTACATTGATTTGCAAACCTGACAATTTCCTCTGCGGTATTGCTTAAAATCTGCGGAACAATGGTGTTCACGTCGTTGAATTCCGGGCTAATCTCTTCGCCGCGCAGACTTTTCGAGTTGTCTTTCTGAATTCCGGTGAAAAAAGGCGTATAATATTTGTCGATACCGCGAAAATGTTTCTTGAAAACATTGCGATACACTACATCGGTAATCCCTTGAAACGGCGCAAGACTCAGCATTTTTCTCGTTTTTTAATGATTAAACGCACCACAGTCAAGGCGGCGAGCAAAGCCGTCAGGAAGACCGAAATTTTATATATGTAATCGCCGTAAAGGACGTAAAATGTCTGTTTGTCGTTGGCTTTCAATGTGTTACGCAAAGCTATCTGTTCCCAATATTTGCTTTGTTCCACAATATCGCCACGTTGGTTGATAAAACCGGAAATGCCGGTGTTTGCCGAGCGTGCCACGCTTCTGCGCGTCTCGATGGCGCGAAGTTTCGAGAATTCAAGGTGCTGTTTATGGCCCGGCGAGTTGCCCCACCATCCGTCGTTAGTGATAACAAACAGCAAATCGGCGCCTTTTTTCACGAAATCTGTGACATATTCGCCGAAGACAGACTCGTAACATATCAAAGTGCCAACTTTATGATTATCAAACGATAACGTCCTTGCTTCACTGTCTTTTTTCAATGTCCCGACGGTACCGCCAAGGTCTAATGTGCTGTTTTTCAGCATTCTCAGAATCCACCACGACGGCATCGACTCCGCACCTGGTGTCAAACGTGATTTATGATAAAGCTGTATCGAGTCTTCAGTAATCAGAGTGGCGGTGTTGTAGGCATAGAAATACTTGTCAGCATCGAAGAATTTTCGTGCCGCGAAGTCATTTTTTGCATCATCAGGAGCCAATCCGTAAGCGCTAATGCCTATCACGTAACACGTCTGCGGATGTTTGTCGACAAAACGACGTAACTCCCTGATTGAGTAGTAGTTATCTATCCTCTCAAGCCAAATATTCTCTTGTATGGCAGACTCCGGACTCACCACAAAACGAGTGTTTTCGGTCACCAAAGGAGCCGCTACGGAAAGGTTACGCCGCATTATTTCCGGGGCGGTCAGAGTAAACTCTTCCGAGTAAGGGTCGAGGTTCGGTTGAACGACGACTATTTCCACGTCTTCGCCCTGCTCTTCGTATGAATAATACATTATCTTACTGATTATCAGAGGGATAAAGAGGAGGAGGATAAGGAGGAGAAGATGGATAAGAGTGGAGGTGTGATTTTTTAAATATTTGTAAATCAAAACATTTGATAACAAAACCCAGACCGTGCCACCGGCTATGCCTGTGAATTCGTACCATTGAATCCAGGAGTGATGGTGCGAGAAGACGTTACCGAGGTTAAGCCAAGGCCAGTTGAGTTGCCAGTTGAGATGCAGATATTCGAAGGCCAACACAAAGATTATCAGCAAGTAATAACCTTTTTTGTTGTCGTAAAGCCGTGTCTTCACGAAATGATAAGCCCAGAACACAATGGTCATGAAAAGGCTGTTGAGGATTATCATCGCGATAGTCCCGAAAGCTGTGGTTTTCCATACCCACCACGTAGTGAGGCCGTTCCAGACCACAAAAGCAATGAATGAAAGCCAGAAAATGCTGCCTTTTTCAGGGTTTTCTTTGTCTCCTATCCTATCTTGAAGGTACAACAAAGGTATGAAGGCCACGAAAGCGAGTGGCACAAGGCCTCGCACAGGCCATGCGGCGGCAATCAAAAGACCGCTCAGCACAGCCAACCCAATTTTCGTTATCGTCTTCATCACTTTATTCTCAACAGTTTAGACATCTTACAGCTGTCGTCCATGAAGACAATTGATGCGTTGGCGTTTCGTTCAATCTGGTTGATGCTTTCCTCGAACAGCTCACAAATCTGTGACACATTCCTTATATTAATAAAAGGTGCGAAGTTTTTTGTAAAGTTCTTCTCGTCGGTGGGAAGCATCACGTCATCGGGCATGTTATTATTGAATAACAACGAGTTATGAAAGATATTCAAGCCATATTCCAAGAACTCTTTCTGTTTCTCACGTCCAAGAGGCTTGATGTCGTTAGCCACAAAATCGATGAGTTCAGGCAAGGCTCCTTTGAAGCAGAAACGCATCCATTTTTGGAATGTGTTGGCAAAAAGTTTCTCATCTTCATGGTCTTGCGCATAGTGTTGTGCCAGAATCCAGTTGCCATCCGACAATGCCGCAGCGTCATAAGCATCCTGTTCGGAGCATCCAAAACGTTGAATAAGAGCGTTTTGTGTCTCCTGAAGCCCTAGTTTAGGCACTTTCACCATCACGCAACGCGAACGGATGGTGGTGAGCAGCTCCTCCTGATGTTCAGCAATGAGGATAAACAGCGTTTTCTCAGGCGGCTCCTCGATCAGCTTCAGTAACTTATTGGCACTCTGCGTGTTAAGCTTCTCCGCCATCCATATTATTGCGATTTTATACTCGCTTTCGTAAGCCTTGAAGCTCAGTTTCCGCATGATAGTGGCAGCGTCGCGCACGTTGATGATACCTTGTTTGTTCTCGATTTCGAGTTTGTTATACCAATCAGACAGGTCAACATATCCCTGACAATCACTGAGATATTCACGCCAGTCGGTGATAAACAGGTCTGACTCAGGGTTTTGTTTGACTTCTTTATTGGTTGCCGTCGGGAATACGAAATGCAGGTCAGGATGAGTCAGCGTCATGTATTTCTTGCATGAAGGACAAACTCCACAACTATCTGATTCTGAACGGTTTGTACAGTTGATATATTGAGCGTAAGCCAGTGCCAAAGGCATCTTGCCGCTACCTTCCGGACCTAAAAACAGCTGAGCATGCGACACACGACTCTCCTTAACGCTCTGAATCAGGCGTTGTTTCAAGTCTTCATGTCCGATGACGTCAGCAAACAGCATTATCTCTTGACGATTTTTGTCGTTGAAAGATTACCTTTCTTATCGAGTATTCTCACAAAATAAATTCCGCTTGTCAAATCAGCAATATTGATTGATTCTGAGGCATTGACGTCCCTTGAAACGACTCTCATTCCGATAGAATTGTAAATTTCCACAGACTGAATCTCCTCGCCATTGATATTAATCACATCATTAGCCGGATTCGGATAAACCGCGAATTCATTGTCGTCAACAACAGATTCAACGTTGAGAATCAAAGTGTTGCCAGGGAAAGTGATATCATCGACCCAACAGACATATTCTTCTGTACTGCCGCTTTGAGCTGTATAATAGCACCATTTTACAGTATGCTGTCCGGCAGGCAATTCCATCGTATACAATGTCCAGTCAAGATCTCCATACAACAGAGATTTGACTGTATTATCCAAATAGATAATGAGCGCAGCCCTATTATGTTTGATATGCATCTTGTAATAGAATGAAAGTTCGCCGTCGGTAGTGTTCTCCATTTCAATAATCATTGAAGCCGACTGATGTTTTGAAAGTTGTGGCGACTGAGCGCTGTAGGTACCGGAATGTGCCTCGGCATCAGTGGTAAACCAATAATCATCGCCTTCAAGCATCCAGTTTAAATGTGAGAAATCGTCTTCAAAGTCCTCATGTACTGTTCCAACTGTCAAAACTATGTTTTTATCAGATGAATACTGACCTGTGATAGCGCTTACATTAACGGTAACAGTGGTGCCGTTCGGGGCATCGTCAGCGATTCTTATTTCAATGCTATCCTCAAATTCAGCACCGACTGCCACATTGGCGAAATGTATGTCGTTGCTGGCAAATGACAGATATTCCGAATTCAAACTTCCGTGGATATAAGGATTTTCGGCTACATAATGACCGGTATTTTTGCCTTTTGCAGTAATCCTGAACGTCTCACCTGGATCAAGGAAGCCGTTCATGTCGCCAGATACTTCCTCGTATGTCAACTCATTGATTGTCATCACAGGAGCCACTGCCTGGAAGAAAATATCACGGTTCCAAACATTGATTCCATCGGTGCACGTCATCAAGAAATCGATATAAGTCTCGTCAGGAATGTTATTAGCGACCTCGAAATCGAAGGCGTCGGTAATCATCACCGAAGTGCCGGCGTTTACCGTTCCAACTTCCACTGTCGGCTTCGACAGATTTACAAAATCTGAAACTGTCGACAATGTAGCGCTCACGTTACTTGCAGTCACTGAGCCGGCATTCTTGAAATCGACATCCATTGAGATGTTTCTTCCGAAAAGTAAATCTCCATGAATATCAATATCTTGCGGATAAACGAAAGCTGTATTGGCGGCTATTCCGATGATATTTATAGTCTGAGGATAGGCGTTAGGTCCGGTGATGATAAGTTGCAGAGTGTCGGTGACATCGAGAGCATCCGCGAAGTCGACATTTGCGTTTCCGTTGGCATCTGTCATGCCGAAAGCGAGCAGTTCGCCGTTATGGAATAGGCTGCAGCGGAAATTGCTTTGTGCCTCGCCTCTCTTGGTGATGGTGACAGGAGTTGTGGTGGTTCCCACCGGCAATGCCGATGCATAGCTTATTTCCGGACGGAAAGGCTCGTCGAGCCAAGGACAAACAGCCACATCACCTAAAATATTGATATCGTAGAGGTTCCAACGCATTGCGCCGTCATCGCCCCAAGGTGTTGATACGTAAGGAGCTGTCATGATTTTCATCTCTACGAAGGCTGTTCCGATGTAAGGCAGACGGTCGTTATAATAAGCGTCGATGAACTCACGGTGCAGGTGAGCGGCCATACCGTCGCCCCATGGCTGATACCATCCGTAACGCGAGTTACCTGTGGTTGCCACGAAACCGGTTGAGATGTTTACCATGCGTTCAAGAATACATGTGTGTGTAAAGTCACCGCAGATGCAGCCATGTGAATGGAAGAAGTTATAGTTGTGATTCACACCATCGAGTTGTGCGAAAGAATTGTCGTCGGTAGTATTTACATACCATCCCGCCACATAATCAGTATTAGCGTGACCCACATGATGCACATACTGTCCGCCATTACTATTGATAACTTTACGGAAAGTACCGCCTGCCCAGCTCACTGTAGCAGTGGCATAATATTTCACAAAGTTATATTCTGCAGGAATACCGACTGTAGTATAGTCGAATGCGCTTGAGCCGCCGATGAGCAAATTAAGGTCAGTGCTGCCATAGTAGCCGTCGCCGAGATGTTCACCACCGAGGATTACTGTCCGGAACTCGCCGAGCACAGGGTTTGCCTGATACTCTAACGTCTTGTGCATCATGTTGTTAAACTGAATCTCATTATTGAAAGGCATACGACCGATACCCAGTTCAGGAAGGAGGTCATCTTCGCCGATTTCGCCCCAAACGCCGTCGTTGTCGTCATCCCATGTGCCATCGAGACAGACGAAATACATATCGGCAGGAAGCTCGTCCTGATACTCGTCGCTGACGTAGCAGTAAAGGCCACGCCACGGAACCAGACCGGCGTCACCGCCAAGAAGAACCATCATAATGCCTTCACTTTCATATTCTTGTGTTATGTAAGTACGCATCTTCTCAGCGTCATCGCGACCGTCGTAGTTAGCGAGGATGTCTTCCAATGCCGTGACATGAGTGCGGAGACCGCGAGCCTCGTAAAACTCAACGTATTCATCGAAATGCGATACCCACTGCTCTGGAGTGATGACAAGGAGCTCATAGCCGCCTATTGTGCGAGCACGGGTCTTGTATTCCTGCACTGCCTCTGGGTTCTGAGCGAGACGCTCAACACGAGCCTGCACCTCAGAAGTCATCCAAACCTTGCTGCTTCTGTCTGATTTTGTAGCAGTTACGTCAATAGTAACAGTTGCTGACTTAGCGTATGAGACCTTACCTGTAGCCGGGACATATCTCACTGGCGTGAACTGTGCGAAAGCAAAAGAGCATCCGTTGAGATATTGAGTGTTCACCTTAGAAAACGTATTTTCAGGATACACATTCTCTGAACTGTAGAAGACCTCGTTTTTCTCAATAACTAACGGCTCTGTCGATGACAGCGGACGTGCCGACTGTTGTGGCATGAGGTTGTAGGTACCTTCAAGTTCCACAAAATCGGAATATTCCACTGTAATACCTTGAGCCTCAGTGTTTTGAGGCAACAACAACGATACTTTTTGGTAAGGCAGTGAAGCCTCGCCGGCTATACCATTGTTATAAGTGTCAGTGAACCTGATGACGTCGTAGCCGTTCATCTCACTGACCGTTGGGGTTTCAAAATAGTAGGTTTTCTGCACTGTCTGAGCGGAAGAGAGTGCACCCAGAATGACTGCAAATACTGTTGTTAAGATTACTTTTTTCATGGTTTTATTTTTTTTCTTTGCGACACACGGTGTGTCTTTACAATTATGCATTTATCCATTTTTCGACTTCCTCGAGCTGCAATGCCGAGACGTCCATTTTTGTCTTTTTACGGATACCGTTGAGTTTCTCACGCAGTGCCGAAGGTTTCTCCGACTGCATCATCTCTACGGATGTGTAGTTCTGTTTTACAAGCACTTCTGCCCAGACCTCAGGCACGCCGACAGCCATAAAATCGTCTTTTGTGGCGACTTTCTTATGAATCTCAGGACGCATCGTCGGGAAGAGAAGCACTTCCTGAATCTGTGTCTGGCCTGTGAGCAGCATCACGAAACGGTCGATGCCGATGCCCATACCTGATGTAGGAGGCATGCCATATTCAAGAGCGCGGAGGAAGTCCTGGTCAATGAGCATAGCCTCGTCGTCACCGCGGCCAGCGAGCTTCATCTGTTCCTCGAAACGTGCACGTTGGTCGATAGGGTCGTTGAGCTCGGTGTAAGCGTTGGCGACCTCTTTACCGTTAATCATCAGCTCGAAACGCTCGGTGAGTTCCGGATTGTTACGATGACGTTTGCAGAGAGGCGACATCTCGACAGGATAGTCGGTGATGAACGTAGGCTGGATGTAGTTGCCTTCACATTTTGCACCGAAGATCTCATCGATGAGTTTGCCTTTACCCATCGACTCATCTATTTCGATTTCGAGTTTCTTGCACACCTCGCGCAGCTGTTCCTCGTTCATTCCGTTGATGTCGATGCCTGTATTTTCCTTGATGGAGTCAATCATCGAGATACGTTTGAACGGGCGTTTCAGGCTGATTTCGTGGTCGCCGACTTTCAAAGTATCCGTTCTGAGCACGTCGTGAGCGCAGCGGCATATCATCTCTTCGGTGAAGTCCATCATCCAGAGATAATCTTTATAAGCCACGTAAATCTCAAGTCCGGTAAACTCCGGGTTATGCGAACGGTCCATGCCCTCGTTGCGGAAGTTACGCGAGAACTCGTACACGCCGTCGAAGCCGCCCACGATGAGACGTTTCAGATACAATTCATTAGCTATACGCAGGTACATCGGGATGTCCAACGCGTTGTGATGCGTGATGAACGGACGTGCCGACGCGCCACCCGGGATAGGCTGAAGGACAGGAGTCTCCACCTCGAGATAGCCGCTCTCGTTGAAGAAACGACGGATGCTGTCGATAGCTTTTGTACGTTTGATAAATATATCTTTGACCTTATCGTTGACAACCAAATCCACGTAACGCATGCGGTAACGCAGCTCCGGGTCGTTGAACTCGTCGTATTTCACTCCGTCTTTCTCCTTCACAATCGGCAGTGGACGCAAACTCTTGCTGAGCACCGTCATCTCCTTGACGTGAATTGAAATCTCGCCCATTTGGGTACGGAACACAAAGCCTTTCACTCCGATGAAGTCGCCGATGTCGAGAAGGCGTTTGAACACCACGTTATACATCGTCTTATCCTCGCCAGGGCAGATTTCATCACGGTTGAGATAAAGCTGGATACGGCCGTGGGCGTCCTGCAGCTCGCAGAATGACGCGGCGCCCATGATACGACGGCTCATGATACGGCCGCCGATGCTAATATTCTCAAACTTTGAGAGGTCGTTGTCGTCAAATTGTTCTTTGATCTGCGAGGTTTTCACGTTCACCTCAAAAGCCGCCTGCGGATATGGGTTAATACCGAGTTTGTAAAGCTCCTGTAAAGAATTTCTCCTAATTTGTTCTTGTTCGCTTAACATTGCTATATGTTTTATATATTTATTTTCTTAATGTGCATTTGGGTGCAAAGATACAGTTTTTTCTGAAAAGTTAATTATTTTTAACGATAATTGTTTTTTTAACGAGATCTTGCTATTGAATAGATATAGTTTTCAGTTGTTTTTGTTTCAAAGACAATGTTTTCGGCATTTGTCAGCACTGATTTCAGGTCATTGCGTATGCCTTCGCCGGTGAGTTTGAGCGCTGCCTCTTTTCGGGTCCAGAGAGCGAGGAAAGCCGGCAGGCTTTCCGGCGCCGACGTTATCAGTGCCTGTTCTTCGTCGTTCATGGTATAAGTTATCAGAGATGGTGTTATCTTACGAGGCGTCTCCACGTCGGCGCCCACCGGCTGGCTGTCGATGGCGCATAATGCCACGGTACCCGAGTGACTGAAGCTGAAATATATTTCAGGATGTCCTTTGATGACGGGCTTGCCTCCTTCCAGGTAGTCGAACTCCGGTGGCTCGGTGATGCCGTATTCTTTCTGAAGTCCTTCCATGAGAAGCAGATACACCGCCAGCGACAGCCGCCGGCCGCTCTCGTGGGCGAACCTAAGCGCATGCTCACGCCGCTGCTCAGATACCTTATTCAAAGCAGCATCAATATCAAGTAATTCCGTATGATCATTGAGATAAATCATCTTCTACTCTACCTTTGAATTGCAAAATTACGAAAAATATGCTTCGCATACAGCGAAGCATGATTTTTTGAATATTTTATTTTTTCATTGAATGTAATGAAAAAAGTTGTAGTTTTGCATCAGTTATTAAAGCACCGCCATTCTTTCTTGAATGGACATGGCCGTCTGAGGACGGCTTTATTTTTTAAGAAAACCAAACATCATCCCCGTAATGCCACTATGCCATATGTAGTAACAGATGGCATCAAATGTATTATCAGCCAGAGAGTAGAAATAAACAATATAAAAATGTCCACGAAACGAATTTTATAGGATTTCGCGGACATTTTTGTCTTTTGTTACTCAGCAACCTTTACCACCACCCTTTACCTTTGCAACTTGGACATGTCGTGTGATAATGATTGTCTGGAACAGTCTTTCCACATTCACTGCAATACTTGGTATTGCCAAAAGAAGGAACACCATCAGTAGTTGCCACTCTGCCAGTTCCTCCACAGAGACCACATTTGTGTTGTTGTTTTTGTGGCTCAGGCGTTGAGGGATTCTGAGTTGGTGTAGGGGTTGGTGTTGGCGTGGGAGTTGGATAATACGTATCTACATAAATAGGGGTCGGTGGCATAACAATTTCACTACTACCACCACCTTTTTTCCTGATAAGCGAACAAGTTTCTTGACCAGCAGGTGCAACAGCACGTTCATAAAGATATACATCCCCATTCTCAAGCACTACATTTAATTTATTTTTATCTGTAGTAAATTTGAATGTTGTATTTTTACCCCAATAGCATCCAGCACCTGATTTATTTTGATAAATCAAGTATTGTGAGTTGCTATAGTTTTCGTTGCGTTGCATGGTTCCATGATCTACACCAACACCATTTTTATTAGATTCATAGCAAACATCACCTCTAAACGTGATAAACTGTCCACCTGATACATTGGTTGAAATAGTTCCGTTTACTTTTTCCTTTATTAATTTGTAATAATGCACATCCTGTGCATATACAGTTGTAATGCAAAATAAAACTTGCAATACAAGTGATAAACGTTTAATATAAGAAATCATCGTTTACTGCTTTTGGAAGAAGATCATCTTTTGGAACCCTTGTGTAATCTTGTCTATTTTTAATCTCACCATCATAATTGTCTTTTTTTTCTTGCCACATTATGAAAGATGATATTTTCCCATCTGTTGAAAAAGCAACATATTTAAATCCAGTTGTTTTTTTCCCGTGAGCTCCACAGCCTACACCCACACCCCAACCTAATTGGCATTGAAAACAATTTGGATCATAAATATATTTGTATGTTTCTGTTTTATATACTTCTCTGGCCGATGTTGACCTTTGCGAATCATACTCATACATTGTTACAGAATTCTTCCCATCTGTCCAAACTTCATTTTCATAGAAGTCTTCAGACTTGGCGAGATTACTTCTAACCGTCGAATGTGATACGCTTTTAAGCCATACCCTATCTTTTGAATATTCGAATTTAACCACATACGATACGCTTGAAGATCCTTCCTTTGAATAAAAACAATCTTCACTACTGTAAATCTGAGTTTTTGCCACACTTGCAATTCCAAAGGCCATACATAGCAACAACACCCATCTGATATTTTTTGTTCTCATAACATAAACCCTTGATTTCGTGTCGGGTACAACTTTATTTGTCTCTCAGTTCCAAAGTGACTAAACGATACAAAAAGCGTGGAACTGTATGCCACACTGTCATTGAAGGTCGTAGGAAAACCTGAAGCACAAAATGTGAATAGCAGTCCACGCAGAATGCGCAGAACTCGCTATGCAAACTCTTGTGCTGTATGAAAATTTCCTACGTTCTCAATGACAAGATAAGCATAACGCTTCTTTTCATGAAATCACGATTGGCGAACCAATCAGGTGCAAAATTAACAATTTTTTCACTCAAAAGCATAGAATTTTGATTTTTTTTGTAATTTTGCATTGTATGAATAAAGTTTCTGAAAATAAAAAAGTTATGCTTTGGCGGCAACTGGAAAAGAGCGGTTGCGTTTGGTCATACAATAAAGGTGCCAAAGAAATCGATGACGACATACTCATCGAGA
>JAGCFU010000072.1 GCA_017649945.1 Bacteroidales bacterium
AGACCTGCATAAAGGCAACAGCGAGGTGACACGGGCATATCTTTCGTATGGCATATTGGATTCAACCGAAATAACCGAGATCGACATCGCTGACAACGGCTTTGTGGAAGTTACTTTGGAAGACCTCGAGCCCAACACTTTCTACTCTTTTAACATCAATATGGAATTTGACGACGGCGTTATCCTGACCAGCGAGCCTCATTATTTTGAAACACTCGACAACACTGGCATTTCAGAAATTCAAAATTCAAATATTCAGATTTATCCTAACCCGACATCTGATTTCATTTTCATAGAAAACATCGGTACTCAGCCCGTTTCGATTTATTCCCTCGACGGAAGATTGGTAAAAACAGTTGAAGCAGCCAATGTTATTGACGTAAGAGATTTGGAAGAAGGAATGTACCTTATTAATATAGACGGAACAACCACCAAACTGGTAATAAATAAATAAGATAAGAAGGATAAGAGAGGATAAGCGCCTACGGCTGATAAGACTTATCCATCCTTATCCTTCTTATCCTTTTTTATCCTTATTTTGTAAGTTCTTCCATCACCTTGCCGGCTAAACGGCTTGTGCCGACACGGAAATAGTTTTTGTTGAGCCACTTTTCACCGAGGACGTCCTTAACTATGTAATAATAGGTGAGTGCGTCCTCGATTGTTGACATGCCGCCGGCAGGCTTGAAGCCTATCATCTGACCTGTCGCCTCGTAGTATTCCTTGATGGTATCGCACATGATGAGAGCCGCCATCGGGGTCGCATTGACTGCGATTTTTCCTGTCGAAGTCTTGATAAAATCAGCACCTGCAAGAATAGCTAACTCACTGGCTTTACGGATGTTAGCTACGGTTTTCAGTTCGCCGGTCTCAAGGATGACCTTTAGATGAACCGGTGCTTTGCAAATCTCACGGATAGCCTGTATCTCATTGTAAACTTTGTCGTAATTTCCTGCGAGGAAAGTCCCACGAGAAATGACCATATCGACCTCGTCGGCACCCTGTTCAACACAATATTCCACCTCTTTTTTCTTCAAATCGAACGGCATCTGACCCGAAGGGAAACAACAAGCCACCGTTGCAACTTTAATGCCGCTGCCTTTCAAGAGACCTTTCGCCTGCTTCACAAACGGACTGTAGATGCAGATGGCCGGAACCGATATTCCCATGCTATTTTTCTGAAAATCAATGGCTTTAGCACAGAACTCTTCAATCTTTTTCGCATTGTCAAACGCCTCCAAAGTTGTGAAATCAATGCTTTGGAAAATGGTCTTCAACGCCTCGCGTCTGTCGCTGCTTTCGCTCTGTTCCCTGATAACTGTGTCGATTCGGGCCTGAAGTTGCTCCTCAGTATAATTGTAAGATGTGAAATTCATGATTTTATATTTTTAACAACATGCAAAGATACTAAAAAATTTCATAATTTTGCACAAAAATTAGAAGACATACTTTCATATGAAAAAATATCTGTTATTAACACTTTTCGCACTTTTCGCGACAGCGTCGTTTGCTCAGGAGTTAAACCTTAAAGATTTCAAAATCAACAAGTTAAGATTGGAAGTCAGAACTGATTTCGACTATCTTACTGAAAACGACAGCAGTTTCTCGGGCTTCAGCGGCAGATACCTCAACTTCGTCATTTCCGGCGACATCACAAAGGATTTTTTCTACGCTTATCGTCAGAGACTCAACAAGGTGCAAAGCGATAACAGTTTCTTTGATGCCACAGATTACCTGTATATCGGTTGGCGCATCAACAAGAATTTCTCGTTGACGGTCGGTAAGGAAGTGATTGCGATGGGTGGTATCGAATACGACCTCGCCCCTATCGATGTGTATTTTCATTCGCTGTTTTGGAGTAATTTCAACTGCTACCGATTCGGTACAAATTTCATCTACACATCAAACGATGAAAAGAACATCATCACATTCCAGTTAACCAACTCGCCTTTTATCAGCAAATTATATGACAAGCTGTATAACTACAGTCTGCACTGGCGCGGCAATTTCAAGCATTTCGGGCCTGTCTGTTCTTTAAACATGTACGAATACAAAGAAGGTACATTCCTCAACGTCATCGCGCTCGGCACAACATATCAGTTTGGTCCTATTGTGGGTTATCTCGACTTCACAAACCGTGCAAATGGCGACCAAAAAGAGTTCTTCTTCAAAGATATGACATACATCGCGCGTCTGGGATGCAACTTCTTCGGCGAAAAACTGCATGTTTTTGTCAAAGCCGGTCGTGATGTCAATGAGGCTCAGGAGTTTAACATCACTGAGAATCAGCTTTTCGACCTCTGCGTCCTTCCCGGTTCTGACGTGCAGTTCTACGGTGGCGGCTTTGAATTCTTTCCTTTGAAAGGAAGGGACGACATCCGCATCCATGCGTTCTTTGCCGTAAACGACACCAGCAAATGTACTGAGTTAAACGATGGTTTGCTGACACTCACCACCAAAAACGGCACCTCATATCAAGCCAATTTCGGTATAACCTGGAAATTGAATTTCATTGACAGATAAAAATTTAAAATTATGAAAATAAGACAATGGCAGTTTTTAACCAAAAGACGTTTTGAGGCGACCATCTTCCTCCTCATCTTCGCTCTTTTCTTCGGATTCCTCGGCACTCGGATGGGTACGGCCAACATGCTCAACACTATCATGCAGACCTCGTATCGTCTCCTTTTGGAGACCGTCTTCTTCCTGATGGCGGTGTGTGTCGTCTCCGGTGCGCTCGGCAAGCTTCTCGTCGAGTTCGGCGTGGTGCGACTCATCGAATACGTGCTGCGTCCTCTGATGAAGCCTATCTACAACCTCCCGGGCGTGGCGGCTCTCGGCGGAATCCTCACGTTTTTGTCAGACAACCCTGCCATCATCACACTCTCGAAAGACAAGCATTTCTCGCATTATTTCAAGAAATATCAGCTTACATCTTTGACTAACTTCGGCACTGCTTTCGGCATGGGTCTTGTGGTGATTTTCTACATGCTCGGTCTCGGTTTCTTGAAAGGAGCCTTGGTCGGCTTGCTTGGCGCCATCATCGGAAGTATAGTGTCAACACGACTGATGCAAAAGTTCACCCTCAAGGCGTATCCGGAGCTCGATGCTGAAGAAGAGCCGGAAGGCGGTGACGAGCAACAGATTTCGTTCAAATCGCAAGGCAATGTGTTCCTTCGTTTCCTCGATGCCATCCTCGACGGCGGCAAAGAAGGAGTGGCCATCGGTCTCGCCATCATCCCGGGCGTACTCATCATCTCCACTGTGGTCATGATGCTGACATTCGGTCCGGCGACAGGCGCTGAATACACTGGCGTGGCATATGAAGGCGTGCCAGTGCTGCCTTATCTCGCAGGAAAAATCGACTTTGTCTTCGACTGGCTCTTTGGTTTCAAGAGCCCTGAATTGGTGGCCTTCCCAATCACCTCGCTCGGCGCCGTAGGCGCCGCGCTCGGTCTGCTCCCGAAATTCATCACCGAGGGCATCATCGACAACAACGCCATAGCTGTATGCACCGCCATCGGCATGTGCTGGAGCGGATTCCTCAGCACACACACCGCCATGCTCGACTCACTCGGACATCGCGAGCTCATCCCTAAGGCCATCGGCGCTCACACCATCGGCGGCCTTGTGGCAGGTATCTCAGCACACTGGATTTACGTTTTATTGGCATTAATTTTTTAAAAAACCAATAAAATTTTTCTTATCTTTGTGACGTTAATTTAGAAAATTTCGTCATGATTAATCGTGTTTTTAAATTCGGTGGAGCCTCGGTGAAAGACGCCGACGCCGTGAGAAACCTCAAGAAAATCCTTGAGAATGAAGACAGTAGCGACTTGATGCTCGTCATCTCGGCAATGGGAAAGACCACTAACGGCATTGAGAAAGCACTCAAGGAGTTCCGCGACAACGACGGACATCTTGAAATTAGTGCCCTGAAAGACCTCATGGAATATCATGAGAAAATCATGATGGAACTTTTTGACGGCAACGCTGAACACCCTGTGTTTGAAACGGTTACGAATCTGTTTCTGGATTTGTATCTCAACCTTCAGGAGACAGGCTACGACTACGATTATCAGTACGACCAGACCATTAGCTTCGGCGAGATGCTGTCGACAACGATTATCTCGGCTTATCTTAACGACAACGGCATCAAAAACCAGCTACTCGACGCACGAAATTATATCATTACAGACCATACTTTCCGTGCTGCCAATGTCGACTTCGACGAGAGCCGCTTGAGGATTCAGAAGCTGCAGGAGGAACACGACGGCACAATGTACATCACACAGGGTTTCATCGGCTCATCGACCAAACCTGTAGTGACAACCACCCTCGGCCGCGAAGGCTCCGACTACACAGGAGCTATCTTTGCCAACTTGCTTAATGCCAAGGAGTTATCGGTATGGAAAGACGTCGACGGAGTGCGCAACGCCGATCCGAAACGTTTCGAGCACACCGAGAAGATTCCGCATCTCTCCTACTCCGAAGCCACAGAGTTGACGTTTTACGGCGCCACGGTGTTGCACCCGAAGACCACCAAGCCTCTGCAAAACAAAAACATCCCGTTGAAGGTACGCTGTTTCCTCGACGCCTCGCTTGAGCCGACAATCGTCGACGGCAGCGACGAGTTCATCAAATACATCCCGTCGTTCATAGTGAAAGACAACCAGACACTTGTGACAATCCGTCCACGCGACTATTCCTTCATGAACGAGCAGAACCTCGGCATACTCTTCGCGATGCTCAACGAGCTGAACATCCACGCCAACATGATTCAGACGTCGGCCTTGAACCTCTCCATCTGCTTCGACGAAAACGAGCGCAAGCTCACGCAGCTCATTGCATCCCTCGAGCAGTCGTTCATCATAAGATATAACAACGGATTGCAACTCTTCACCATACGCCATTACGAAAACGGCATCGAAAAAGAGTTCATCAAAGGAAAACAAGTGTACGTGGAGCAGCGAAGCCGAAGCACGCTGCAGTTGGTTATCAGTTAAAAAAAATGGGGCAATTGCCCCATTTTTTTATTCCGCCCAATTCAGTATCTTCCTGAAATCGTATTCCTCCGGATTTTCAACGAATTTCTTTGCTCCTTCGTAATCGGCCGGAGTGATATATTGCATACAATGGTTGAAAACCAATTTCGCCTTCTCACCCTGCATGTTCACGAGACGCGGCTTCACCTTGCCGTTCTCATCCTCGACATCCTTCAGATACAGTGGACTGACCTGACCTTTCGGGTCGGCGGTGACCATGGCTCCTGTGATGCCCATATCGAACAGCTTCTTCACACCGTAGCCGAGGATTGTGCAATATTGCAGGTCGAAACCACACGGGTCGACACAACGGATTTCGTAGCCAATTTCAACCGGACGGCTCTTGATGTTCAGGCCCAACATCTTCAAACGTTGTTGCAGCAACATATTGAAGATGTGTGCCTTACTGACATTGCCGAGTTCCGGATGTCCATGCTCGTCATATGTAAAGTTCACGCCAGAGTTATGAATCTCTTCATCTGTCATAAAATGGAAAACTCCCTCACTCACGCTCGCCACGCCGTAGTTGATGCCCAACATCTTACGTTTAATCATCGAGCTGATGATGAGCCTCATGATCTTGTCGAATGTGACCTCTGTCTTGTAGAACATCTCCGGGATGATAATCATCGGATAATGGCATGCATAGCCCATTCCGAAGGCAAGATGACCGGCCTCACGACCCATCGCC
Source organism: Bacteroidales bacterium (assembly GCA_017649945.1). Taxonomy (GTDB): domain Bacteria; phylum Bacteroidota; class Bacteroidia; order Bacteroidales; family F082; genus Limimorpha. The sequence goes on from JAGCFU010000072.1 coordinate 5,737, forward strand.
GACACCACAAACCAGTTGCCGCTGGTGCGCGCGTCCTCATACACTGTCTGCAAAATTCTCACGCCTGCTTCCTTGGCTGAATAATATCCGAAAGTAGGGCTGCCCTCCGGCAACGGAAGGTCGTTGTCGATGGTCTTAGGCACATGGATGTTCTGAACATGTACATTGTTCTTCATCAAGAACTTGGAGATGCGGTTTGCTGTCGAAGCGGTATCGTCGCCACCGATTGTCACAAGCAGGTTCACATCGTTTTTCACAAAGAAATCAACGTTAAACTCCTCGTCTTTCGGTTTGTAACGGCTCATCTGAAGTGCAGAGCCGCCCATCTTCATGATTTGGTCGGCATAGAGAAAGTCGATATCGACAGTTCTCGGGTTCGGTTTGAACAGGTTTTTATATCCTTCATGGAGTCCGATTACACGGAAACCGTCTGTCAAAAATGTCTTTGCCACAGTGCTCACCACCGTGTTGATGCCTGGTGCCGGACCGCCACCGGCGAGAATAACTATTGATTTCATATCTCTTAATTTAAAAATTCAAAATTTAAAATTTAAAATTCAAAGTTGTTTCACTCCGGTCGAAATGACGGAAACAATCAACTTTGCAAAGTTACAAAAATTGTTTTTAAATCTAACAAAAAATATTCCTTTTTCGTACCAAAATTTTTATTATTTTTGCAAGTTTGAAGATAATACGAATTTTTGATATGTATAGTTTCATTTCAGGAACCGTCGTTGAGAAGAATCCAACCTATGTAGTGCTTGATAATCAAGGTATTGGATATCTCATCAACATCACGTTGAACACTTTCACGGCCATCGGCGAGCAGGAGAAGGTGAAGCTTTTCGTGCATCTTGCGATACGTGAAGACACTCATACGCTCTATGGTTTCTACACCGAAGGCGAGCGCGAGCTCTTCCTCCAGCTCATCACGGTGTCGGGAGTGGGATGCAACACGGCACGTCTGATACTGTCGTCAATGACGGTAAAAGAGGCTGTCGAAGCCATCGCCACAAACAACATCCGAATGATTCAGGGAGTGAAAGGCATCGGCGCCAAGACAGCCCAGCGCATCGTCGTCGACCTGCACGACAAAGTAGGGAAATGCGACATCGCAAGCGGCGAAATTTATCCGATTGGAAACAATACATTGAAAGATGAGGCGTTATCAGCATTAATGGTATTAGGTTTTAATAAGTCAAGTATTGAAAAAACGCTCGACAAACTCCTCAAACAGATGGAGAACCCGAGCGTGGAAGAGCTTATTAAAGAATCACTGCGACTTTTGTAATATGAAGAACATGATTTTCAAGGAAATAAAATACATCATAACGCTATTGTTGTTCTGCTTCGGCTTCAGTGTCTGGGCACAGGAAGGCATCTCGCTGAAAGAACCGTCGAACGTCACACGCACCATAGAATACGACCCTATCACGGGACAATACGTGTTCGTCAGCAAAATCGGCGATTTCACATATAGCGACCCGGTTTACATGACACAGGAACAATATTCCGACTATGTCAAAAACAAATCCGTCAAGGATTACTGGAAAGACCGCCGTGAGTCGTCATCAGGCAACAGCAACGGCAACGCACTCATCCCACCGATATACGTAGGCGGAAAGGTATTCGACAAAATCTTCGGCAGCAACACCATCGACATCAAATTGCAAGGTTCGGCCGACGTGACCTTCGGATTAAAATACCAGCGCAGACGCGACCCGTCACTCACAGTGGCACAACAGAAAGTCACCAACTTCGACTTCAACGAGAACATCCAAATCAGCGCATCAGCGAAAATCGGTGAGAGAATCCAGTTCAAGATGAGCTATAGCACCAAAACTCAGTTCTCTTTTGAAAACAAGTTCTCCCTGAAATATGAAGGCGACGAGGACGACATCCTGCAACTCCTCGAAGCAGGTAACGTCAGCATGCCGCTACGAAGCACCTTGATTACCGGCACCCAGTCGCTGTTCGGTATCAAGACAAAGTTGAAATTCGGTAAGACGACAGTAACAGCCATCGCCTCCTATCAGGAAAGCGAGACGCAAAACATAGCCGTGAACGGCGGCTCCCTGACACAAGACTTCTCACTCGAATGCATCGACTACGAAGAAAACAAACACTTCTTCCTGAGCCAGTATTTCCGCGAACATTACGAAGCCGCTCTCGCAACACTCCCGACAGTGACATCGGACATCAACATCACGAAAATCGAGGTGTGGGTGACAAACACCAACTCAAACTACGAAAACTGCCGTAACATCGTGGCGTTCACCGACCTTGGCGAAGGCAAAGACGAATGGATATACAACCACCACAAAGTGTCACCGACATATTACACGGCTGACAACTTGCCAAGCAACTACGCCAACGACCTCGTCGAGAACATGGACACGACGCAGATACGTAACATCAACAGCGTCACCGCATACCTGACAGGACAAGGATACGTTGCAGGCCGCGACTTCGAGAAAATTCAAAAGGCAAGAAAACTGAACACAAACGAATATGCAGTCAACAGCAAGCTGGGTTTTATCACATTGAACATCACACTGAACTCAAACCAGACCCTCGCTGTGGCTTATCAATACACCATAATCGGCCATGACGAAGTGTTCCAAGTCGGTGAGTTCTCAGACCAAGGTATCCAAGAACCGAACATGCTTGTAACCAAGATGTTGAAGAGCACCACCATCAACACCAAGATGCCTATGTGGAACCTCATGATGAAGAACGTTTACAACATCAAAGCTTATCAGATTGCACCGAGGAACTTCATGCTGAATATCCTCTATCTGGGTAACAAAAACGGCGTCGCCACCGGTTACTTTGCCGATGCTCCGGAAGACATCAAGGATCTCTCGCTGTTGAACCTCATGGGCATGGACCGTTTGAACACACAAAACAACCCTATAGAAGGCGGTGATGGTATGTTCGACTTTATCAACGGCGCGACGACAGGAGGCGGTACCATCAACGCATCGACCGGACGCATCTATTTCACCGTTCTGGAACCTTTCGGAAGCCACATCCGAAATGAAATCTTCAAAGATTATCCGGCTTTGGCCGACAAATACGCATTCGACTCACTGTATTCCTTGACCAAGGTCATGGCGCAGCAATATACCGAAAAGAACAAATTCCGCCTTGAAGGACGTTACACCTCATCATCAGGCAACGAAATCAACCTCAACGCTCTCAACGTGCAGCAAGGTTCGGTGCGCGTTACAGCAGGAGGCATCCCGTTGATTGAAAACGTCGACTACACCGTCGACTACACCCTCGGTCGCGTGACAATTCTCAATGAAGCCTTGCTAAACTCGGGAACGACAATCAACGTCTCGCTCGAGAACAACACAGCGATGTCGACAATCAGAAAGACATTCCTCGGAGCGCGTGTGGAGCATGAAATCAACCCGACATTTATCGTAGGAGGTACCGTCTTACACCTCAGTGAACGTTCATACACGTCGAAGGTAAACTACAACGACGAGCCTATCTCCAACACCATCTACGGATTCGACGTCAACTATCAGACCGAGTCACAATGGCTCACTGACGTGCTCGACAAGCTTCCTCTCTACGAGACTAAGACGAAGTCAAGAATCACGGTGACAGGAGAGTTCGCAAGATTCATCCAAGACATCAACAGAAACTCAGGAACAGGCACATCATACATCGATGACTTTGAAGGAGCCAAGTCGACTATCGACATGCACCAGTGGAACTTCTGGCACCTCGCCAGCACGCCTCAAAACCAGAGTCACCTCTTCCCGGAAGGCAACGTCGTAGGTCTGGAAAACGGCAAAAACCGCGCAAAACTCGCATGGTACATCATTGACCAGTCGGTGTTCTACGACAGATACGGCAACTTGAGACCGTCTAACATCACCAACGACGAACTCTCAGACCACCGCGTGCGTCAGGTGCTGCTCAACGAGTTGTACCCTAACCGCGACATCCAGGTAGGAGTATCAACTAACATGTCGGTGCTCAACCTCGCATATTATCCTAACGAGCGTGGTCCTTACAACTACGACACCGACAATGTCAACAACGACGGAACGTTTGCCAACCCTGAAGACAGATGGGGCGGTATTATGCGTGCCATCGAGTCGTCGGACTTCAACTCCACCAACGTGGAATACATCGAGTTCTGGTTGATGGACCCGTTCTTTGAAGGCCAGGATCAGACCAACGTCGGTCAGTTGTATTTCAACCTCGGTGACGTCTCTGAAGATATTCTCCGTGATGGTCGTAAGGCTTACGAGCACGGATTGCCTACATCAGCAGTGGTCGAGAACGTCGACACAACCATGTGGGGCCGCGTCCCGTCGCTGCAAGCTCTCGTCAACGCCTTCAACACCGACCCTAACTCACGCCAGTATCAGGATATCGGTTACGACGGTTTGAGCGACAACGATGAACGTTCGTTCTTCTCAAACTTCCTCGCCACGATGCGTTCAAGACTTGACGCTGACGCATACGAGAAACTCAGCAACGACCCTTCATCGGATAACTACCACTATTTCCGTGGCAGCGACATGAACAGCGACCCGCTATATGCCAGCATCCTCGAACGTTACAAGAGATATAACGGCAACGAAGGCAACTCGCCGTCAGAGTCACAATACACCGAAGGCTACACCACCAATAACAGCAGCTTGCCGGATCAGGAAGACATCAACGGCGACAACACCCTGGGAGAGTCGGAGAACTACTACCAGTATGTTGTGGAACTCAACCCGGAGAAGATGCAGACATCAGGTCAGAACTTCATATCAGACATCAGACACGCGACGGTACAGGTAGCCAACGGACAGACTAAACACATCAAATGGTATCAGTTCCGTATCCCTGTGCGTGAGCCTGACCGCATAGTCGGTAACATCGAAGGATTCAGCTCCATCCGTTTCATGAGAATGTTCCTCAAAGGATTTAAGAGCAACATCGTGCTTCGTTTCGCCACCCTCGATCTCGTGAGAGGCGAATGGAGGACATACCTCAACGCCATCCAGGCCCCAGGCGAGTACCAGCCAGGCGACCAGAGCAACTACACCATCTTCGAGATGTCGGCTGTCAACGTGGAGGAAAACAGCGGACGTTATCCGGTGCCTTACTGCGTGCCTCCAGGAATTGAACAGGAAGTGTTCACAAGCGCCACCTCTACGATACGCCAGAATGAACAGGCACTCCAGCTCACAGCGAAACGACTCGTCGACGGCGACGCACGCGCAGTGTACAAGACAACAGAGTTCGACTTCCGCTTCTATAAACGACTGAAGATGTTCGTACACGCCGAGAGTCTCTACGATAACGACCCGGTTCAAGACTATGAAGTGACAGCATTCATGCGTTTCGGCTCCGACTTGACCGACAACTACTACGAATACGAAGTGCCTCTGAAAATAACACCATGGGGAACATCTATCGTCGACGAATACGCCATCTGGCCGGAAGAAAACAACTTCGACATAGAATTCGACAAGGTTGTGAAAGTCAAGACAGACCGCAACACAGCCATCGCCAACGGCAACACCGAAGTAAAGACAAACCGACTCTTCTGCGAGCCCGACGGCAAAAACACAATCAAGGTGTTAGGTAACCCTACCATCAGCGAAGTGCGTTCCATGATGATAGGTGTCAGGAACCCGAAAGTCGACGGAGAAATACCGCAAGACAAGAGCATCGTTGTTTGGATCAACGAGTTACGCATGACAGACCTCAGCAGCAACGGAGGTTATGCGGCGACCGGACGTGTCGAAGCCAACCTCGCAGACCTCGGCCGCGTAGCAGTGGCGGGAACCTACAAATCAGCAGGTTACGGCTCACTTGAGACAAAAATCACCGACAACGAACTTAAGTCAAACAAGTACTACAGCGTATCCGCCGATATCGATTTCGGTAAATTCATGGCGCCTGAAAAGTCTGGTATGACAGTGCCGGTACACTTTGACCATAACAAGACCATCATCACCCCTGAATACAACCCTCTCGACCCCGACGTGAAACTCAAGAGAGCCTTGGACGACCTCGACAGCCACGGCAAAGACTCACTCAACGCCCTATCAAGAGAAGTGACGACACAAACAAATTTCAACGTCACCAACATGCGCAAAAACCGCGTCGGCAACAAGAAACCTCACTTCTGGGATGTGGAGAACCTCAACGCCTCTTACGCCTATACAAGCCAGGAACAGTCAACCCCTGACATGGAATATAATAATCAGAAATCACACCGCGGAGCTATAGGCTATTCCTACACGACAGGCGCCAAGCCGTGGACTCCTTTCGCCAAGAAGAAATGGGCATCCCCGACTTATATGTTGCTGTTCAAGGACTTCAACCTCTATTATCTGCCAAAGAGCTTCTCATTCAACACCGAGATGTACCGTCAGATATATACACAAAAGATGCGTAACAAATCATCAGGTTTAATAATTCTGAAAGAGACAGTGGCAAAAAGCTGGGACTGGACAAGAAACTACGATTTCCGCTATGACCTAACGAAGAATCTCAGCTTCACCTACAACGCCTCTACGATAGCATACATCTACGAGCCTGCAGGCAACCCTGACAAAGGCACCGATGAATGGAGAGCCAACAGAGACACCATCATCGATGAAATCTTGAAGTTCGGTTCCGTATCAAGATTCAACCAGACGGTAAAAGTAAGCTACACGACACCTATTAATAAATTACCGTATTGCGACTGGCTCGGTGCCGCCATCAACTACACTGGCAACTACCGTTGGATCGCCAACGCACGTTCACGCCAAGCCCGACTCGGTAACACCATCGAAAACGACAACAGCGTACAGGTCACCACGACAGCCGACCTCACCAAATTATACAACAGGTCGAGTTACCTCAAGAAGATATTGACGCCAAGCCGTACAAATAACAACAGCAGAGGCAGAACGGCCGCAAACAGGAAAAACGACAGTATCGACAAACAAGAAAAGGAAAAACCGAATATCGGTAAAACCATAGGTGAAAGCGCCTTGCGCATACTTTTCAGTGTGAAAAAAATCACATTCACCTATACCAAGAACAGCGGCGTCGGCCTGCCAGGATACATGAACACCCCTGATATCTTCGGTATGTCGTATGCTATGGCTCCTGGATTCGGCTTCGTCATCGGACAGAACAACGACGTATTGAACAATGCCATCAAGAACGGCTGGCTGAGCACCGACTCGACATTCAACCAACCTTATACAGAGAGGATGAGCGAGACTTACAATTACAAAATCAATATCGAGCCTTTCGCCGACCTCAAGATTGAACTCAACGGCAACAGAGCTTATGCTCAGAACTTCTCTGAGTATTTCAGGGCCGACGAGATGGGCATTTTCCAGTTCTACACGCCTTCAACCAGCGGCAACTTCAGCATCTCATACATGATGGCGAGCACTTCGTTCACCGATGGTGATGTGCTGTTCAACAACCTCTGCAACTATCGCGATGAGATAGCCGAACGACTCGCTCACAACAACTCAGCCTGGATTGACGCAGGCATGCCGTATGTTGAAGAGGAAGACGGTACCATCCACCCTTACGGTTATACTTATAACGCACAAGAAGTGCTCACTTATTCCTTCCTCGCCGCCTATGGAGGACACAACCCGAACAACGAGTCATTGAGACTATTCAAGGAAGTGGCGCTTCCAAACTGGAACATCACCTACACCGGACTCACGAGAATACCGGCGCTGAAGAAGATTTTCAAGAACATCACATTGTCACACGGATATAAATCGACATTCTCGGTATCGTCGTGGTCAAAGAATATCAACTACAACGAAGAAGACCAGCTGGCGTTGTATCCGGGAACGAACACCATCATTCCGAAATACGACATCTCGCAGGTGCTTCTTACAGAACAGTACTCACCTCTGTTCGGTATCACATTGTCGTTCAACAACTCACTGACTCCTTCATTCGAGTATAAGAAGTCGAGAACGATAACGCTCGGATTCAGCAACAACCAGATTACTGAGGTGAACGGCAGGGAAATCATCATCGGATGCGGCTACACGTTCAAAGATCTTGGATTCAACCTCTCTGACCTCGACGGCAACAATTCAAGAAAGGTAAGCAACGATCTCAAGCTGAAACTCGACATCGGATTCAGGAGAGACATCACCACCTTGCGAAGCATCGACGAGAGAAACAGCCAGGTCTCAGCCGGTCAGGATAAGATTAACGTATATCTCACCGGAGACTACAACCTGAGTCAGCGTCTCACAGTGCAGGCGTTCTTCAAATACGACATGACCAACCCGTTCGTAGCCAACGCTTACAGGACTACCAACGTGTTTGCCGGCGTTACGGCACGCTTCAGCTTGACGCAATAAAAAATATTTTGAGAAATGTAAATCATGATAAAATAAATTGTATTTTTGCAGTGTAAATTTTTAGAAAAAAGATAATTTTAAATATTGAATTTTAAATTTTAAATAACAGATATGAATATTCCAACAAACTTAAAGTACACAAAGGATCATGAATGGATCCGTTTAGAAGGAGACAACGCATACATCGGCATCACCGACTATGCACAACATGAACTTGGCGACATCGTTTTCGTCGACGTCGACACTCTTGACGAAACACTTGAGGCAGAAGAGACATTCGGAACAATCGAAGCTGTGAAGACATCTTCAGAAATGTTCATGCCAGTGGGTGGCAAAGTCATCGAATTCAACGAAGAACTCGCCGACGCTCCGGAAAAAGTCAACAAAGACCCATACGGCGAAGGCTGGATCATCAAAGTTGAAGTCACCAATGCAGCTGAAATGGACGCATTGCTCGACGCAGAAGCTTACAAAGCCCTCATCGGTTAATCATTGGAACGTCTGACAAGACATATTTACCCCGGCCTATTCTGCGGTATCATAATCATGATTCTCTGCGGTCTGCCGGGGTCTTGTTTTCCTACAGTCAGGACTTTCTGGGAGTGGTTCGGACCCGACAAGATTGTGCACGCACTCATGTTCACCGTCTTCGCCTTCTCAGTGATATTTGGCTATAGGGACGAGTATTGCGAACGCGAAAAGACGTATCGCATTAAGCTTCAGTTGATTACACTCGCGATATCCATATCTTACAGCGCCTTGACAGAAATACTGCAAGCCCACCTGTTCAGAGGCAGATATGGCAACTATTACGACTTCATGGCGGATGTAATCGGCTGTATCTTAGGCATTTTAGTGTTTAAAATCATTTTCCGAAAAAAAATGATAAAAAATTAGTTCATCATTGAATAATTTTTGCTAACTTCGCAGCGTTTTTAAGTATGATTAAAATTTAACGTTATGGAAATAAAAAAATCACCTAAAGCGGATCTTGACGGCAAGAAATTAACCTTCACACTCATCGGATTGGTCGTTTCCTTGTTCATCGTTTGGCGCGTGTTCGAATATAAGAGCTACGACAAACAAACCCTCGACACCTTCCAAAGACAAGTTGAAGTCATCGAGGAGGAAATGGTGGAAATCACAAAACAGGAACAGCCTAAGCCACAGGTTCAAGCCCCAAAACCGCAGGTCACACAGATCCAAGTCGTGGAAGACGACGTTGAAGTGGAAGATATCGAACTCAACGCTGAAGTCGACCAGAACGAGGAAATCGAAGATTACGTCTACGATGCCCCTGAAATCGAGGATGAACAGCTTGATGAACAGGAAGTGTTCACCGTGGTTGAGGAAAACCCTGAGTTCCCTGGCGGTATCGCAAAACTTCTCGAATATATCCAGAAAAACACCAAATATCCTATGATGGCTCGCGAAAGCGGCATCCAAGGAACAGTGTTCGTAGGCTTCATCGTAGAAACAGACGGTTCTATCTCTAACGTGAACATCCTCCGCGGTATCGGCGGCGGCTGCGACGAAGAAGCTATGCGCGTGGTACAAAGCATGCCTAAATGGAAACCAGGCAAGCAGCTCGGTAACCCTGTCCGTGTGCAATATATGGCCCGCGTGGTTTTCAAACTGCAATAAAACATTTTTACAAAAAAATATAAAAGAGACATAACAAAATGTCTCTTTTTTTGTTTATCTTTGTACCGAAATAATTATTGATAAGTGGACAAGAGAAAATATAAACTGAAACTGTTTGGCAACAAAGACCTGCCAAGCTACCTGCTCGAGAAGAACAACGTCATACGCATGATACTCTTCACGACAGTGTATTCCCTCGTCTTCATCAATATTTTCCGGCCTTTCAACTCCGAGACCTGGATTCCGAACAACAACAGCACCAACTACGTCACCTACTCGTCACTCATGGTGCTCATCGGCATGTTCGTGGTGTCGCTCAGCCGCGTACTGATGCACTACGTGGTGAAAAAAGTCCAGCTCACCTTCCCCGACTACCTGCTCTGGCTCGTCAGCGACGCCGTGATAGTGTCCATATTCTACGTCTTCATCGCGTATAAAGTCGGATTTGTCGACAACTACTTGAGCAACAACCCCAACGTGACACTTTGGGACGCCCTCTTCACAATTTTCAGAAAAGCCACGGCAAACACAGTATGGATGCTCCTCATCCCATACACCATATCTCTCCTATTCCTTGACAATCAACATCTTAAGACCAGGATACAAGAGATTGGCGACAGGGTTCCAGAAAGCAACATCGTGCACTTCAAAGACGAAAAAGGCGAAATCAGGCTCTCCATCAACGTGGAAAACGTGCTCTACGCCGAAGCTGCCGATAACTACGTGATTATAAAATACATAAATAACGACAAACTCGTCGATTTCTTCCTCAGGACCAACCTCAAGAAGCTCTCCGACGACCTGCGTGACACGCCAATACAACGCTGCCACCGCTCGTTTATGATAAATCTCATCCACGTCACCTCACTGAAAAAAGACCAGACAGAATTTATCATTCAGTTCGACACCACAAGCATCAAGGATATCACTGTGTCGAAGACCTATCAGGAAGCCATCATGGAAGCATTCATGAAATATCAGAAATAAAAAATCGTGAAAAGACTTCTCATCATATTGTTTTTACTCATCCTCGCTCCATTGTCGGAGTTGAATGCCCAAATCAACCACAAACATTACGTCTTGATGGGGAAACTTGAGCTTTCAAAAGAGAATTATGCCGAAGCCATCAAGAATTTCAATATCGCCATAGTAGCGAAACCCAGAGATTTTGAAGGATATTTCCTTCGCGGTATAGCAAAATTCAGCCTCGGCGACTACAACGGCGCTGTCGACGACTTCACCAAGACACTTGAGATACATCCTTTATACGTCAGGGCATATCATTACCGCGGTGTATCCAACGACAAGCTCTCCAACTATGCCGACGCGATGGCCGACTACAAGAAAGCCATCAGCCTCGACCCGTTCAGCGAGGAACTGCACATTTCTTCAGGCTCCACATTCATGCATCTCAACGACTACAAAAACGCCGTCGCTGAGTTCGACACAGCTCTCATCATCAACCCCGACAACGCCAACGCTTACATATCACGAGGCATCGCGAAACGTTATCTCGAAGACCTTGACGGAGCCCTCAGCGACATGAACAGCGCCGTGTATAACGACTTCTTCAACATCGAGGCAGTGGTGCGACGCGGCATGATAGAACTGGAACGCTCAGAGTACGAGAACGCCATGAATGACTTTAACTACGCTCTGAGGATGGACAAGGACAACCCATTGATATATTTCAACAGAGCCGTTGCCTTCCTTAACCTCGGCGACACCACAGCGGCACTTCAGGACTATGAAAAAGTCAACAACCTCGACCAACGTAACGCCCTCACCTATTTCAACCGCGCCATTATCTACTCCATCCGCGAAGAATACGACGTGGCACTCGCATTATATAATAAGGTGATTGAGATAAACCCACAAAACATCTACGGATACTTCAACAGAGGCATCCTCTTCTATAAAATGAAGGAATGGGACAACGCAGAACAAGACTTCACCCGGGTAATTGAGCTGTTCCCCGATTTCATCGACGCCTGGATGAACCGTGCCGTGGTGAAATTCGAGAAAAACGACATCGTCGGAGCTGAACAAGACCAGTATCACGCCCGACAAATCATGGCGCTCATCAGCGAAAAGCCTGACAATGTCGACTCGCTATTCACCCATTATTCAAAGATGGATTACAACAAAATCATCAACTTTGAATCCGACTTCGTCAACGGCAACCGACAGAAGACACTGGTGCAGTTCTCTGAAATCGACATAAAACCTCGCGGAAGCTTCATAATTAACGTCACCGACGAAGAAAAATCGTATATCGACGCCACTCTGAGCCATCTGTCGGAGACCAACAACCTCAACGGCAAACTCGCTTATGTCGTCAACGACCTGTTCAGCGCAAATCATAAATCGTTAATTAACGATTCTATAATAAATCAAATTGACAATCAAGAAGTTAGAGATTTACTCACTGGAATGTACAACTTCGAGATTTTCAACTATCAAAGAGGCGAAAAGCTCTTCATGTCGCTCCTCAACGACCCTGTATTGGGCCTTTATGCCGGCATCAACCTTTCTGTTTTGCAAAATGCCAAAGCTGAACTCGTCGTGACCGACAAAAACTACGAGAGCTCGTTTTACATCACACAGAAAAGGACAGGCGAAAGCTTCTCAAACACACAGGAAAAGCCTGATTATCAGCAGTCTTTGCAGACAATCACTGAAGTTCTGAATAAAAACAGGAAGAATCCGTATCTCTGGTATAATTTAGGCAACATACATCTGCAGATGCAGGAGTTCGACAAAGCCATCGACGACTACACCAAAGCAATACAATACGAAAAAAATCTTGCGGAGGCATATTACAACAGGGCTCTCACTCTGCTTTATCTTAACAAGAAGACACAAGCCGTCAAAGATTTGAGCAAAGCGGGAGAACTCGGCATTCAGGAAGCTTACGTGGTGATGAAGAGGTTTAATTAAGCAGCTGGAGCTCTTCTACCTTACTGAACTTGTGGCTTACGCCATAATCATCCTCATATTCCATAACATCAAGATCCAATACTTTCATGTTATATGTTTTAGGGATGATACCTCCTATTTCCATGTGATACAGGTGCGTGAACAGGTTATGCTCAAGGGTCCACTCCACCTCGGTGCCCTCGTCTTCCTGAACATCGTCAGCCAAATCCCATGTGACACCAGTGCCATCTTCATTGTAACGATAATACAGCTCATTCTCTTTCCAGACGCCGATCAGCAAATCTTCGTCAAATTCGACATCATGAAACACCTCAGGTTCCAGCACTTCCGGCTGATAATATTTTTTATGGTCGGCAAACCAGATGTAATAAGCAGCCACACCGATTCCAGCAGCAGCCAGAATGATGATTATCGTGATCCAAAGCTTCTTTTTCATATACTAAACAGTTGTTTGGTTTATTTTTTCAATTTGATAATTTTAGGCGTTTTACCTTTATATTGAGGCATTGCCATACCGATAGACGCGTTGATGTAGGTCGGGTCGCAAACGTAATATTTCTTGCCGCCGTACATGAAGCCGTCGCCTTTCACGTTGGCATCTTCGCCGAAATAAACCGCTGTCGCGACGTGGCCTTCATATTGCAGACCGATAACTTTCGCGTTGGTGTATTTCTGCACGAGCCATGCGAACAATGCCGAACGGTCTTCGCAGTCGCAATAAGGATAACCGAGGACTTCTTCAGGATAAAAATATTTCTCATATCCGAACTGTTCCTCGTCAGTCTTGTAATCGAAGCCAGTCTGCACGAAATGCAGAAGCATGCCGATAAACTGTGTCGGAGTGTATTGCGATTTCATCTCGTTGAAAGTCGTCTGGAGCACCTGCTGTGCCTCGACTGACACCGGCGACACGAAATAAATCGGGAACACTGTCATCGGGACATCGTCGAGATACGCTATATGAGCTTTGTTGTATGGCAACGTGACCTTCTTGTCTTTCGTCAGAGTCAATGTTCTCTCAACATCGCAGCTACCCATATTGAGAATGCTGGTGAAGTCGAGCGACATCTGTTTCTTCTCTGCATCCTGTTTGCAAAAATCATAAGAATACACCGCCTCTTTGGCTTTTCCGCCGCCGTAGACAGTATAATATTTCACTTTGCTCTTGCCTGACGCGTCATCATCGAAGCGGAAGTAAGTGTAAGAATAAACCTGCTTGCTGTTGTCAAGAGCGATAAGCAGTGTAAGGTTACCCGATTCCTTACCGCGAGCCAGACGCGTCTTGAAACCGCCTTCGTTACGAAGCATATAAAAACAGAAAAGCACTCTGTCGTTGACGTCTTCAAACATCTTTTCAGAAAGGGTACGAAGCACACAGAAATAGCCCCATTCGTTAAGGCCGAAATCCTTCACCACCTTGTCAATCTCACCCCAAAGCTCGCCTGTCTCCTGACGGCATTTCGCAATATTCGCAAAATACTGTGCGACGTTCTTTTCCTCTATATTTACGCTTTTCGACTTCAATTTCGAGTCGACATGCATCACTATCTCTCTTCCGTAGAAATTCAGGACGATGTTTGAGCTGTTGTCGACATTGAATTTCCTTGTCTTATCGAAACTTTTTGTAGGCAGATCCACCGTGCCGTTCGCATCGAGACGGCTTCTCTGCTCGTAGTTATTATTCTCGTTGTTACTGTCGTAGGCCACCGCCAAGGCGTGCGTAACTTTCGGCAGCTCCTCTTCCACTGCATACGACACTTCCGACGACACAATATTCAAATTGTCATCGGTGCTCTTTGCGACGGGAGCCTTCTTAATCTTCGGACCTGTCATCGCAAGCTGTTCCTTGGCAAACTCGTTAAACAAAGCCCATTCTTTTGCCACAAACTCAGCGAATTCAGCGTTCTGCTTGTCGACAAAATCCTGATATTCCTTCTGCTTATCCGCAACGCCTTGCTGAAACTCCTGCTGTTGCTGTTCCATCTGTTTCCGCTGTGCCTCAATGAACTTTTGATATTCGTCATCCTGTGAGAATACTGTAACTGCGACCAAGGTAAGTGCTATTGTCAGAATGATTTTTTTCATATTAATAATGTTTAACACTGCAAAGATAATAAAAAACATTAATAGGAGAATTATTTTCAAAAAAAATCACTATTTTTGCAAAAAATATTGGACATGAATTTTAAAGTTCTTTTAAAGAAACTTGCCAACAAATATATCATTGCCACACTCATTTTCGCGGCAATAATAGTGTTTTTTGACCAGTACAATGTTTTTGAGCAAGGCAAGAGCTATCGCAAACTCCGCAAGGTGAAGAAGCAGGTGGAGTATTACGACCGTGAGATTGAGAAGCAGGAAAAGGAGCTCCACGACCTTAAAAAAGACTCGGCATTGCTTGAGAAAGTGGCACGCGAACAACACAAGATGAAACGCGACGACGAAGTGATTTACATTTTGGACAAAAAAGAATAATTAGGATAATTTCAGAAAAATATTAACGTTAAATATCAATTAAATCTCAAAAAAAATGAAAAAGTACTTTTTAGCAATCGGTCTCGTAGCATTTTTAATGACATCATGCTGCGAAAAACAGGAAAACAAAGAAACTTGTGAGAAAAACTGCAAGGACAAGAAAGAGCAGTGCGACAAACATCATCATGAATGCGACCATCACGGTGAGAAACCGGAAATGTGCCCTGAGATGATAGCTTTCATGGATAAAATAGTTGAAGCTGTTGCCAACTGGGAAAATCTCGATGAAAATCAGAGAGAAGAAATCATCGGAATGGCAAAGAAAATGCATGAGATGAAAGCCAACATGCCAAAACCTGACTGCTGCAAAGAAGGCAAACACGAAGGTTGCAAGAAACATGAAGGTTGCAAGAAACATGAAGGCAAATGCGAAAAGCATGAAGGTGAATGCAAACACGGTGAAGGTCACAAATGCGACCACAAAGATGGTAAGAAATGTGACGGCAATCATGAAAATTGCAACCACAACAAATAAGAAATCAATCTAAATTCAAAATAGAAATATGGCAGAAAAAAAGTTTATGACATGCGACGGTAACCAGGCTGCGGCCCATGTTGCCTACATGTTCAGTGAAGTTGCCGCCATTTATCCTATCACCCCGTCATCACCGATGGCAGAGTATATCGACGAATGGGCAGCAAAAGGTCAGAAAAATATTTTTGGCGACACAGTGAGAGTCGTTGAGATGCAGTCAGAAGCAGGTGCTGCAGGCGCAGTGCACGGCTCATTGCAGGCTGGTGCTTTGACCACCACCTACACAGCATCACAGGGCTTGTTGCTGATGATCCCTAACATGTACAAAATCGCCGGCGAGTTGCTTCCAGGCGTATTCCACGTCTCAGCACGTGCTCTCGCAGCACAGGCATTGTCAATCTTCGGTGACCACGCCGACGTGATGAGTGCCCGCCAGACAGGTTTCGCAATGCTGGCAACAAGCTCAGTGCAGGAAATCATGGACCTCGCCCCTGTTGCGCACCTCGCAGCAATCGAAGGCCGCGTCCCGTTCCTCCACTTCTTCGACGGATTCCGCACATCACACGAGATCCAGAAGGTTGAAGCAGCCGACATGGAGAAACTCCGCAAGCTCGTCAACTACAAGGCTTTGAAGGCTTATCGCGACAGAGCTCTTAACCCAGAGCACCCTGTGACACGCGGTACAGCACAGAACCCTGACATCTACTTCCAGACAAGAGAGTTGCAGAACAAATACTACGACGCTCTTCCTGACATCGTAGCAAAATATATGAAACAGCTGAGCAAGATCACTGGTCGTGAATATGCTCCATTCGTATACTACGGCGCA
>JAGCFU010000073.1 GCA_017649945.1 Bacteroidales bacterium
TATCCAATGCACCGCGGATGATGTGATAACGTACACCTGGAAGATCCTTAACACGGCCTCCTCTAATCATAACGATTGAGTGCTCCTGTAAGTTGTGGCCTTCGCCTGGAATGTAGGCGTTGACTTCCTTCTGATTTGTCAGACGTACTCTTGCTACTTTACGCATTGCCGAATTAGGCTTCTTAGGTGTGGTCGTATAAACACGAACACAAACGCCGCGGCGCTGTGGGCAAGAATCCAAGGCAGGAGATTTACTCTTGTCTTCCAATTTCTGACGTCCTTTGCGGACTAACTGTTGAATCGTTGGCATTCTTTAATTGCGTTTAAATTATTATTTTTTATTTGTTTGATAGATAATTTTCTCTCTTATCACCACTAAAAAACGGTAATTCCTGAAGCATTTTACTACATAGTAAGGATTTGACAAGTCACGGTACGGACTTTGTTTTATCAAAACACACCGAAGTCTAAGAGGTTGAGTTTGAGTGACTTACGGTGCAAGAACCTATAGCGTTTTCTTTATCAGGTCCTTACTATTGGTAAATGAGGCAACATTTACTACCTTTTTCGGGCTGCAAAATTACAACATTTTTCTTTACGTACAACATTTTTTTAAAAAATTTTTTGAAATTCTTTTTTCGCATGCAGAACTCTTAGGAAAACACAGGAAAATTCAAAAAGGCCTCGCGCTGTCACAGCGGGAGGCCCCAAACAAAACTAAAACTAAACAACGCCACGCAAAACAAAGGCATTCTGAAGTAAGAAAGAATGTTCTGTCGCGGCGTATTCTTTCAGACGTCGCTAACGTCTCTTCTTGCGAACCGCAACGTATCCTACACCGAGAGCGGTCATGATTAGCAAGCCGCTGCCGAGAGGTGCCGGAACGTCTTGGGTCGGATCTTGTGCTAATCCCGGCAACACGGGAAAATCGTCAAGTGCATCACCTGTTCCTCTATAATCCACACCATCACTCCAGTTGAAGAATGTGTCTCTACCTTTTTGGGCGTTTGCCGTTGCACCCAACATCATAACTATTGCGATTGCGAATAATATCTTTTTCATTTTATTTCCCTCCTATTATTTTATCTTACAACAATTTTCTGTGTTTTTTCATTTAATTTCATAATGTAAACACCCTGTGTTGGGATATTGACGGTTTCAACGCCGTTGATGGTTATAGACGCCACCTTGCGTCCCATCACGTCGAAGATCTGAAGTTCACCTTCGCCGCTGACGACGATATCGCTGCCGTTCTGGTAAGCGAAGGTATCCTCGCCGTTGTCGTCATAATTAGGCAGATAGCCAAGACGCACGATGAAACGGTTGTTATCGTCCTGAGGTGAGCCAACAAAGCTGTATTCGCCTTCGAGAAGCATGTCGATGTCCTCGCCAGTCATGCGGTCGATGACGTGAAGATAATTGAATTCACCTTTTGCCTTATAGGTCAACGTGTATTTTGCCGTTGTCTTTGCCTCAAAGCCGAGGTTAAACGAGTTGGTGTTGTCGTCCATCATCGCGATAGCGTAGTTCTCGCCGTTCTGTGGAATGTAGAGCATAGGAACCATGTCGCCGCGGTGGCTAATCTTATTAAGGCCATAGCCCTTATCGAACAATGCGTAGGCCACATCTGAGCACTCAGAGTTCTCAACTTTGAACATAATATTGTCATGGTTGGCCTGCTCGCCTTTCGCAAGTGGCATAACGTTATTAAATGTCACGCTCTGGCCAGTTGCATTTGCCTTCACAAGGATTCCTTGCAGCGGAGCAATGTTTTCAGTGCAAAGAGTTGCGCTAAACCCTTCACCATCAATCTTATAATAACCTTTGGAAATACTTTCGCCAGTTAATGTAACTCCATTGCTCCAAGCAATTTCATGTGAGAACGGGTTTCCTATCAGGTTGAAGCCCGCAAGCTTATCGGAATCTTTCTCATTGTATGACAAATCGACTAAATACGATGCCGCGCTGTTGACATTGCCGGTAAACTCTATAGCTGTGCCGGTACTGTTTCCGTAGAGATAACCCTGTGCCACATACAGTTTGTCATACTCATTACCTGTAGTTTGCGAACTACGCCAGTATCTTTCTTTCTCGTCGTACTTGTACAGCAAGTAACCACCGTCATCTTCAAGATTAGTCACATCATCAAAATTCTCATAAGGGTTACCAGCATTAGGAACGTTATAAGTCGGTGACGAGATGAGAGTCCAACCTGTTACGGCAACTTCTTTACTTGTATTTTCAGGCACATTCTTTATAAATGTTGCAGCGACCTCAGTACCAGTTGGAACGATAAGTTGTCCACCGTCTTCGATGACAAGCGTGCCGCCGTCTATGGTCAAATAATTGCCTGCATTTAAAATACCGCCATTCTTAATTGTCAGTGTTTGACCTGACTCAATAATTGCAGGAGCATTGAGTGTAACTGTTGTTGAAATATTCACATCATCATCAATAATTCTGGTAAATTTTCTAGCAATAGATTTTGTAAATATAACCACTACACTGCTGGTTTTTCCTGTATCGCTACCAACACTTGTCTTAAAATAGCCTTTGCCTGTTCCAGCAGTGCCAGAACTTGGTTGTGCAGATGTGCCATAATATGTGGTGTATGAGCCTGCTGTTGATGTTACTGTAACAGATTTTATAGTTCCTAAATCAGTGTCATTATATAAATATCCTGCGCTTTTCTGCCATTGCATAACACTGCTATTCTGTTGTATCTGATTAGAATAGCATGTAACATTCATGGTTTCACCTGTTGTTGCTGTTGCTGTCTTGTTTTTTGTATAACTATTATTTGTAGCATAACTCTCCGTTGTAAAATCATCTTTATCTATTGTAAAACTAAATGTCGCAGGTTTTGTTCCTGAAAAAACAGCATAGAGACTTGTTTCTCCAGCAGGAGTGTACATGCTTGTATAAAGTGTGCTTAAATCTCCCTCATCATCCGTCCATCCTGCAAAAGTGAATCCAGACGGAACATAAGCAGAAATTTCACTTGCTGTTTTTAATGTCAACTCCTCGCCCTCTGTAACATTGACGGTTTCTATTAAAGCACCATTAACGTAATATTTCACATTGACTTTTGCAATTGGTCTAGTTGTAGCACTGACAGTGACCGCATAATCCGGCATTGTGAAAGCGTTGCTTGTCACAGTAACCTTTGTTGCCGGAGTGTCTGTTTTATAAACAACCCACTCATCAATAATACAAGCTGCACTTGGTGTTGATGCCAATGTTACTGTAACACCTGGTTTCACATAGGCACTGCCATCTTCATCTATAGCAGATTGGCCTGATGGTGTCGCAGTGTTGGTAATATTTGCAACATTCGCAACATCTAATTGATAGGTGTTGGTTTTTTTGTAGAGATTTGGTTTTGTACCTGTACCAGTTGCATAACTAGCCCAACCGGAATTGTCATTTTTTCTTAAATACTTGTTGCCTGGGTCAGCACCTTGACTACGGCCATAATTTACAAAATCATAAACACCATCACTTACTTCATAAGTCCATTTTGCGTAATTGTCAACAGAACTTAATAAAGCAGCTGTGTTTTTTGAAGACGTGCTACCTGCATATTTCTTTTCATCAGCATTATACATTGTCCAATATGAAGTTTCGCTGATATTTGCAATATGCCATGTAACATCTGCTTCTGTGGTGGTATTAGTAATTACCATATCATTACCGCTCACTGAAATGTTTGCCGTTTGATTGTCGAATCTCGATGAAGTTATGGTATTTTTCATTGCAGCACCATTAGAATAAATAACATAATCTCCTTCTGCTAAATCGCCAGTGTATTTCACAAAAACATTGCCGACTGTGCCACTAACTGTGACATTGTAGGTAGGGACAGTGAATTTGTTGTCTGTTACAGTTACTTTAGTGGTTGCATCGCCTGTTTTATAAACATCCCATGCAATGCCCTTACCTGCGCCGAGACCATCGGCTCTTAATGTAATTTCTGTACCGTATGCAATGCCCGATGCGCTTCCGCCTTCAGCGATTGTACTGCTTGCGTAGGCTGCGGTTACTGTGGCATCATCAACAGATGACACTGCTACAGTATATGTTTCCGGATTCCATTTGGCATATAAAGTTGTATTGGCTGTAATGGAGAATGTTCCTGTTCCAGCGGTATAGTTAGTTCCGGTGCCATCGGCTTTTGTGTTCCAACCGCCAAAGTCGTATCCTGTTTTTACAAGACTGCCAGTATTTGAAGCAACCGTCACCGTTGTTCCGCTTGTGTATTGTGTCGCATCTGTAGGCGCGGTACCACTGGTTGCGCCATTAGCATCATAGGTTACGGTGTAAACAGCCTCAAACTCAGCTTCAAGAGTAGCATCAGCTGTTCCCATTGTAAATATCGTAGGACTTGTTGTTGTGCTTCCTACACTTGAACCCGAGCCTGTGACATTCCATTGCTTGAATCTAAATCCTGAGTTTGGCGTTGCTGAAATGTTCATAACACCGCCCTCGGCAATTGCCGTGTTTGTTGCAACAGGTCTTCCTTTATTAACGGTGACGGTACCGTTCGTGGCTGTATATGCGAAATTATGCGGTGTCGCAAAATATGCTGTAACAGTTGCATCAGCTGTTCCCATTTTGAAAGCTGTTGTATCTGAATTGACATTATATAATGTACTTCCAGTTCCACTTACTGCCCAGTTTTTAAATGCATAACTTGCACTGCTTGGTGTGGCTGTGAGATAAACTTTTGCGCCTTCAGCAACACTTGCACCACTCGCAACAGCGCTGCTTCCTCCATCTACACCACTAATGCTTCCGTTGGTTGCGGAATATGTGATAGTGTGGGTTGGAATAGAAACAGCATTATACTTTACAACGATAGATGTAATTTGGACATTTCCGCTTTTTGTGCTAGATGAATGATTTACAGTAAAACTCTTTGATTGTCCTGACACGCTTTTATATTCTGTACCACTTGTAACATTAGTTGAACCATCTTTTAAAACGCCATTGTTGCCACTAGTATATGTAAAAGTAATGCTATATAGTTCATACGAATCAGTCACTTCTATAGTAATGCCACCACTATTGTTTTCATAAAACCTCCAGCTATTATTAGACGAGTAATACTTACCATTATCTCCAGTACCATTTTTGGAAAAAGTTACTGGAGATATTGAAGCTGAACTATACGCAGTGCCATTTACCCACGAATGCTCAGATGCGTAAGAAGATACGTTCAAAGTAATTGACAAAGGGTCTTTACTTTGCCCCACCGCCTTACCAGGCAGGTTAATCATTGTCAGCAGCATCAACGCTGCGATTAAGATAATAAATCTTTTTTTCATTTTGTTTAGTTTGATTTTTTTAGTTGTTATTTTATTTTGTTACTTATTTTATTCTCGTCAGGACATAAAAAAACCGCGAACTTCTTTTGCGCAAGTTCGAGGTCGTAGGATTACCTTTAGCACGCCAACAAGAAAGCTCACGGTAGTTCCGCGAGCGTCTTGGCTTTCATGAGCGTGCTGTTTGAAATTTCCTACGTTTCGAACTTGCCTCTAAAAAGCGAAAACGCTTTTAATATGTCTATTTTTTTAGTTAAATTTTTCTATCAGTTTCTTTTTATATATTTGATTATCAATATTATTATAATTTCTTTTGACGGTACAAAATTACGATTAATTTTCAAACAATTATAAATTATTGATAATTATTTTTTAGGTCATCGCCGATAATATCAGAAATAATGTTATCGCTCTTTTCAATCAGTTGTTGTTGAGTTTCCTGATCTTACTGTTGAATGTTTCAAGTTAGCGAACCGGTCAAAATTTTTGACCAGTTAAGTTTCTTCATCAGTTGTAGTAAATACATAGCCTTTCGGAAATTTTCTTGGTCAGAAAATGCAAAACATTTGAAATTAACCGTTAATCGTCGACCGTTAAAAAATTTTAAAAACATATCTTTTCCTGATTTTGGTTAACTGATTTTTTTGTATCTTTGCATCGAAAATTTTGAAACGTGTCAGATATCTTAAAGTTTTTGAATGAGCCTCAACGTGAGGCGGTCACAACAATAGAAGGTCCGGTGATGGTCATCGCAGGCGCCGGCTCCGGAAAGACCCGTGCCCTCACCCATCGCATCGCATATATGATTGAGCAAGGCATCAACCCGTTCAGCATCATGGCGCTGACGTTCACCAACAAAGCCGCCAAGGAGATGAAAGAACGTATCATGCAGCTCGTCGAACCGGGCGCCGCACGTAACGTCTGGATGGGCACGTTCCACTCCATATTCGCGAGGATTCTGAGAATAGAAGCCTCAAGTTTAGGATATACACCTGAGTTTACAATTTACGACACCGACGACTCGAAAACACTCATCAACGCCATACTGAAAGAACGGGAAATCGACACGAAGGCTTACCCAGCGAAATATATCCTGCACCGCATCTCCATGGCGAAGTCGGCACTATATACCCCTGAGGACTATTGTGAGAACGCCGAGATTCAAGAGCAGGACCGCCGTGCCAACAAACCGCTCATCGGGGAGATCTTCAAAACGTACAACAGCCGTCTGAAACGCGCCAACGCCATGGATTTCGACGATATTCTGTTTAACACGAATGTGCTGCTGCGCGACTTCCCCGACATACTTTTAAAATATCAGCGTCATTTCGAATATATCCTCGTCGATGAGTATCAGGACACCAACTACGCGCAATACCTTATTATAAAACGTATCGCCGCAATGCGCGAGAACATCTGCGTGGTAGGCGACGACGCACAGTCGATTTACGGTTTCCGCGGCGCAAACATCCAGAATATCTTGAACTTCAAGATAGATTATCCCGAGCAAAGACTTATACGGTTAGAACAGAATTACCGCTCGACGAAGACAATCGTAAAGGCTGCAAACAGCGTTATCGCCAACAACAAAGACCAAATCAAGAAAAACGTTTGGTCTGACAAGGAAGAAGGCGAACTCATAACGCTTCTTAGAGCCACATCCGACAATGAGGAAGGCACGCTCGTAGCCAACTCTATTTTCGGCTATAAGATGTCACGCCAGCTGGCGAACAAGGATTTCGTGATTTTGTACCGAACCAACGCACAGTCGCGTTCACTCGAGGAGGCGTTGCGCAAACAGGATATACCTTATAAAATATATGGCGGCCTCTCGTTCTACGACCGCAAAGAGGTTAAAGACCTCCTCGCCTATTTCCGCGTGGTGATAAATCCTACGGATGAACAGGCGCTATTGAGAATCATCAACTATCCGGCGAGAGGCATCGGCGACACCACAAAACAGAAACTGCAGGTCATCGCTGACGAACGCAAATGCACCGTTTGGGATGTATTGAAATCTCTCAACGAGCAGTCGACGGAATTCAACATGGGCACTGTCAGCAAACTCAGCAATTTCGTCACCATGATTCAGAGTTTTCAGACGCAGGTTGACAAAATGAATGCCTTTGAGCTCGCCAAACATATCACCGAGACTGTCGGAATCATCAAAGTTTTGAAGGAAGACGAGAGTCCTGACGGAGTGATGCGAGTGCAGAATATCGAGGAGCTTTTGAACGCCATCCAGGAATTCAGCGACAAGCAAGTCGACGAGATCACAGGCGAGCAGATGACCGTAAACCTGCCGAAATTCATGGAAGACGTGGCTCTCCTCACCGACCAGGACGAGAAAGAAGAGGAAAATGCCGACTATGTCACTCTGATGACCATCCACAGCGCAAAAGGTCTTGAGTTTCCTTACGTTTACATCGTCGGTCTTGAAGAGAACCTCTTCCCTGGGATACAGTCGTTGAGCACTCGCGAAGATTTGGAGGAGGAACGCCGTTTGTTCTACGTCGCGCTGACAAGAGCCGAGACAAAGCTCATTTTGAGTTACGCCGAGAGCCGCTACCGTTGGGGTAACATCACCATCAGCGAGCCATCAAGATTTATCGACGAAATCGACCCGGAGCTCATCGAAAGAACAAAGAAAGCTTCGTTTAGAGGAACCACCATTAAAGAAGACAGAAGCTACAACCCGTTTTCCGGCAGAGGAGCATGGACCTACAGCGGAGATAAGCGCTATGAGAGTGCTCAGAAACCTCAAAGCGCTCCGAGAACTCAGGAAGCGCCGGAAAAATCATTTCCAAAAGCATCAGCTTCGGACTTCGTCCTCGCTGACGCCGAAGAAATAGAAGCCGGAATGCGCGTCCTTCATCAGAAGTTCGGACAAGGCACCGTAGTGAAGGTTGAAGGCATCGGACCAAACAAGAAAGCATCCGTCGACTTTGACGAAAACGGCAACAAGATGCTCATGCTGAAATTCGCGAAACTGAGCATCCTGAAACAATAAAGGTTATTGTAGAGACGGTCCGCTGACCGTCTAAATAATAAAAGAGATTAAATTACGTTAATATTTAGATAAATTTTCAATATGGAGTACAACACAGAACGCGAGAAGATAGTGATTTCGGAATACGGCCGCAACATCCAGGTCATGATACGTCATCTCATGGATATCGAAGACCGCAAGCAGCGCACTGAGGCAGCATATTTCATCGTCAACGTGATGGCGCAGATGAACCCGCAGGTTAAGGAATCGAACGACTACATGCACAAGCTTTGGGATCATCTCCACATCATCGCCGACTACAAACTCGACGTCGACAGCCCATATCCTGTCCCGACACCTGAGATGCAGAAGAAAAAGCCGGAACACGTCGGTTATCAGAAGAACAACATCCGTTACGGTCATTACGGACAATATATCTACGACGTCGTGAAGAAAGTGAAGGAGATGGAAGACGGTCCGAAGAAGCAGGCTATCCTCATCAATATCGCCAACCAGATGAAACGCGATTATCTCAACTGGAACCGCGACACCGTCAACGACCTGCTCATCCTCGATGACTTGTACAAAATTTCCGGTGAGGAGATTGCACTCCCTATGGAGACGAAGCTCATCCCGACCAACGAGATTCTCAATAAGACGCAAAACCAGCAGCAGAATCAGAAGAAGAAAAACAATAACAACAACAAGAAAAAGAACAACAACAATCAGCAACAGGTCAAGCAGGCCAACCCTAACCGTCCTAACAAGAAAAACTAATCATGGCATCATTTAGAGTTACAGGAGGCAATAAACTCAGCGGCACCATCATCCCTCAGGGTGCCAAAAACGAGGCGATGCAAGTGTTATGCGCCGCACTCCTCACCGACGAGCCGGTGACCATCACCAACCTGCCCGACATCCTCGACATCAACAACCTCATCGACTTGATGCGCGGCATGGGCGTGACAGTCGACCGCAGAAGCAAGAGCGAGGTCGTTTTGCAAGCCTCAAGCATCAACCATGACTATTTCGACACGAACGACTTTCATGAGCGTGCCACGAAGCTCCGTGGCTCCGTGATGATTCTCGGTCCGCTTCTTGCAAGGTTTGGCATGGGCTACATGCCACGCCCGGGAGGTGACAAGATTGGCCGCCGCCGTCTCGACACGCACCTCATCGGCCTTCAAAACCTCGGTGCGACAATGGAGACCGTAGGCATGGAACATTGCTATAAGCTCGTGGCGCCAAAAGACGGACTCAAAGGCACTTACATGCTCCTCGACGAGGCCTCCGTGACAGGTACCGCCAACATAGTGATGGCCGCAGTGATGGCAAAAGGCACTACGACGATATTCAACGCCGCATGCGAACCGTATCTCGTACAGCTCTGTCGCATGCTCACCGCAATGGGCGCGAAGATTGAAGGCATAGGCTCAAATCTGTTGAAGATAACCGGTGTTGAGAAGCTTCACGGCACCACACACCGTCTGCTCGCCGACATGATTGAAGTCGGTTCGTTCATCGGCCTCGCCGCCATGACAGGCTCCGACATCACTATAAAAGACGCAGGAATAAAAGATTTGGGCATCATCCCGAACACGTTTAAGAAACTCGGCATCAAGATGGAGTTCATCGGCGACGACATACACATCCCGGCGCAGGAACATTACGAAGTGGAGACTTTCCTCGACGGCAGCATCCTCACCATCGCCGACGCACCGTGGCCAGGCTTCACTCCCGACCTCATCAGCATAGTGCTCGTGGTGGCGACGCAAGCAAAAGGCACC
Organism: Bacteroidales bacterium; assembly: GCA_017649945.1. Classification (GTDB taxonomy): domain Bacteria; phylum Bacteroidota; class Bacteroidia; order Bacteroidales; family F082; genus Limimorpha. Next base: position 10,101 of record JAGCFU010000073.1, read on the forward strand.
GTGCTCATACATCAAAAGATGTTCGAAAGCCGTCTGTTCTTCGTCGACAAACTCATCGATATGGGCGCACAAATCATTCTTTGCGACCCACACCGCGCCAACATCATAGGATTGGACAGAAGTCATCAGCTCAAAGCATTGAGAATGGCATCACCGGATATACGCGCAGGTGTGGCACTGCTCATCGCGGCACTGTCAGCCGACGGCACGTCAATAATCGACAACATCGACCAGATAGACAGAGGATATCAGAACATCGACGGACGACTGAAACAGCTCGGGGCACAAATCGAGCGAATATAAATACACAACATCTGAAACTTGCATGCCAAAATGACACAAAAATCGTTTTGGCATGAATTTTGATATACCTTATTATTATAATGAGCAAAAGTAAAACAAAAATATATTATGGGCGAAAACAAAAAGAACAAAAAAGTTAAAAACGAAGAGGTAAAAGAAGAAGTCAAAGAAGAAAAAATCGAGAATTTTGAAGAAAAATTCAACGAATTGAACGACAAATACCTCCGTTTGTACTCGGAATATGACAATTATCGCAAGCGCACTGCCAACGAAAAAATCGAGTTGATAAAAACAGCGGCTGAAGGCACAATCTTAGCTTTACTGCCGATTCTCGATGACTTTGAAAGAGCTCTGCCAACTATGGAAAACGCAGAAGACAAGACTCATTACGAAGGCGTCATGTTGATTTACAACAAGTTAAAACGCACCTTGGAACAGAAAGGCCTCGAGGAAATCAAAGCTGTAGGCGAACAGTTCAACACCGATGAACATGAAGCACTAACACAGATTCCGGCCCCTTCAGAAGACATGAAAGACAAGGTTATCGACGTCGTTCAGAAAGGTTACAAATTAAATGGCAAGGTCATCAGATATGCCAGAGTCGTTGTAGGATGCTAAATCATTAAAAATGGCAGAGAAACGTGATTATTACGAAGTGCTTGAGGTCGCAAAGAATGCCTCAGCCGACGAGATAAAGAAAGCTTACAGGAAAAAAGCTTTACAATACCATCCTGACAGGAACCCTGGTGACAAAGAGGCAGAGGAGAAATTCAAGGAGGCGGCGGAAGCCTACGGTGTGTTGAGTGACCCCGACAAACGCGCACGTTACGACCGTTTCGGTCATGCAGGCATGAGTGGGCAGGACTTCAGCGGAGCCTCGATGAACGACATCTTCAGTCAGTTTGGCGACATCTTTGGCGACCTGTTCGGTGGCGGAGGCTTCGGCTTCAACTTCGGAGGAGGCTTCGGTGGCGGTCAGCAGAAACCGGTGTACAGAGGCTCCAATCTGCGTCTGCGCGTGAAACTGACACTCGAGGAGATAGCCACCGGCGTCAAGAAAAAAGTGAAAGTCAACAAATATGTCACATGCGACAAATGCCACGGCAGCGGCTCGGAAGACGGACAGACTGAGACGTGCAAGACATGCGGCGGACGCGGTCAGCGAGTGATGCGCTCAGGATTCTTCACACAGGTCTCCACCTGCCCTACATGCGGCGGCGAAGGCAAGGTGATAAAGAAAAAATGTACAGCCTGCAACGGCGACGGCATCGTCAAAGGTGAGGAAGTCATAGAACTCGACATCCCAGCAGGTGTCGCCAACGGCATGCAGCTCTCGGTACGAGGCAAAGGCAACGCAGGAGCACGCAACGGCATAGCAGGCGACCTGCTAATACTAATCGAAGAGGCAGAACACAAAGACTTTGAACGCGACGATAACGACTTGATATACAACCTCTTCGTCAGCTTCCCACAGGCGGTGTTAGGTTGCAGTCTCGACGTGCCTTGCATCGGAGGAACAGTAAACGTCAAGATTCCGGCAGGAGCACAAAGCGGCGACATCATCAGAGTGAAAGGCAAAGGCCTACCGGAAGTGAACAGCCGCAGAACCGGCGACCTCATAGTCAACGTGAACGTGTGGACACCGAAGAAACTGTCGAAAGAAGAAGAGAAAATAATGCAAGACCTCCTCGAAAGCGACAACTTCAAGCCCAAACCGGGAAGCCACGAAAAAGGCGTATTCGACAAAATCAGAGATTTCTTCAGCTAAAATATCATGAATTACCTCGAAATAAACAACGTCTCGAAAACCTACGGCACGAAAAAAGTGCTCAACGACATCTCTATCAAGGTGCCGAAACAGAGCATCTACGGGCTTTTGGGACCCAACGGCGCCGGAAAAACGACGCTCATCAGGATTCTGAACCAAATCACGATGCCCGACTCAGGCCAGGTGATATTAGATGGTAAACCTTTGAGTCCCAAAGATATAGCAAACATCGGATATCTCCCAGAAGAACGCGGACTTTACAAAAAGATGAAAGTAGGCGAACAGGCCATTTATCTCGCACAGCTGAAAGGCATGGAACGCAGAGAGGCGGAAAAATGTCTGCGTCATTGGTTTATAAAGTTTGAAATAGCAAGTTGGTGGGACAAGAAAGTCGAGGAACTCAGCAAAGGCATGCAGCAGAAGATACAGTTCATTGTCACGGTGATACACGAGCCCAAGCTGCTCATCTTCGACGAGCCGTTCTCCGGCTTCGACCCTATCAACGTCAACCTCTTGAAACACGAGATTCTCGAGCTGCGCGACAAAGGCGCAACTATCTTATTCTCAACGCATAACATGGCATCTGTCGAGGAACTTTGCGACAATATCATGCTTATCAACAAAGGTGAAAAAATCCTCGAAGGCAGCGTTTACGACATCAAGCAGCGTTTCAAAAACCATTCTTATGATGTTGTTTACAGACCTTTCGACGGCAGCGGCGAGACACGGCTCACGGTCAGTTCGACGGAACCAAACGAACTGATTCGCGACATAATCAGCAAAGGCGAGCTCGTATCGTTTAACGAAATATTACCATCGATGAACGACATATTCATCAACCTTGTATCATCGTCAAACCAATAAACTCATGAAAATAGGCATCATAATACAAAGAGAATATCTCACACGCGTCAGGAAGCGTTCGTTTTTGCTCATAACGTTCCTTGCGCCTTTGTTTTTCGCGGCTTTGATGTTCCTCCCCGCCCTTCTCATGGAAAATTCCGAAAAGTTCGACCAGAAAAGAACTATCGCGGTGCGTGACGAGTCGTCAATGTTCGTCGGGAAGTTTGAAAGCACCGATTTCAACACCTTTATATATATAGACAACGACCTCGACGAGGCGAAGAATATGGTGAAAGAAGGCGTCTACGACGGAGTGCTCTACATCCCTGCCACTATGCTTACAGTGCCGACAAATGCTGAGATATACAGCACAAAACAGATTCCGATGTCGGTAACGTCACACATCAGGTCGACGATGAAAAACGTTGTCGAACACCAGAAACTATTGGCATCAGGCATCGACCCCGACATCGTGAAAGCCTCGGCTACGACCATCAACGTACAGCCGATACGCATGAGCGATGAAGACGGCAAGGAAAAGAAAAGCTACGGCGAGTTCGAGTTCCTTCTCGGAATGGCGCTTTGTCTGATAATTTATTTCGTGATACTGCTGTTCGGCCAGCAAGTGATGCGCGGCATCATCGAGGAGAAGACCAACCGTATCATCGAGGTGATTATCAGCTCCGTGAAGCCTTTTGAGCTTATGATGGGCAAAATCATCGGCATCGCGCTCGTCGGACTGACGCAGTTTCTGCTTTGGGCGACAATGACCATCATCATCACCAGCGTAGCGGCGACATTCCTACCTACACAAGATATCGTCTCTACAGGCACAGTGATGAGCGAGCAGATTGCAGAGATGTCGGCCGACAACGGCGGTAACGAAGGCTTGAAAGAGGTGTTTGACATCATCAACTCCATCAATTTCAAAGATATTCTCTGGTGTTTCCTCCTCTACTTCATCGGAGGATATTTCCTGTATTCGGCAATGTTTGCGGCCATCGGCGCAGCTGTCGACAACGAGACCGACACCCAGCAGTTTGTTACGCCTATCACATTGTTGCTGATAATCCCGATGGTTTGTTCAGGACTAATCGCCAACGCCCCCGACAGCCCGTTAAGTATCTGGATGTCAATGATTCCGTTCACCTCCCCTGCTGCTATGATGCTTAGGATTCCTTTCGGTGTGCCAATTTGGCAGATTGCGGTGTCATTGTGCATCTTATTCATCACTTTCATCACATTCACATGGCTTGCGGCTAAGGTCTATCGCACCGGCATTTTGATGTACGGAAAGAAAGTGTCGTGGAAAGAAATTTTCAAATGGATAAAATATTAAAAAAATATTTTGGTAGCATTGAAAAATATCGTATCTTTGCACGCTAAAAATTTTAGCAGGACAACGTTGAAAATTAATTAAAAAGTTTAATATTATAAAAAATTGATTTACAATGCAGAACAAAGGAGTTATTAAGCTTTTAGCATTATTATTGGCACTTTTCACTGTGTATCAGTTGTCATTTACGTTCGTGACAAGGCACATGGAAAGTAAAGCGAAGGCCTATGCTGAAAGTCCGAAGACTGTCGCATTAGCTACAGAGATGGCTAAAGGCGACCAAAACGCCTATGAGTACTATCTTGATTCAATCAAGACAGCAAAGGAGACTTATTATCTTGACTCAATCGGCACAATTACAATTTACATGTGGCAAGACTACCGCAAGTGCAAGGAGCAGGAGCTCAACCTCGGTCTTGACCTCAAGGGCGGTATGAACGTCATGATGGAAGTGTCGGTTCAAGACATCATCTACGCTCTGGCCGGCAACAGCACAGACGAGACATTCAGGGCAGCTATGCGTGCAGCAAGCGAGCAGCATCTCAACAGCCAGAAGGATTTTGTTGACCTTTTCGGCGAAGCTTACGCAAAGCTTGATCCTAACGCACGTCTTGCTTCAATTTTCTTATATGAATTCAAAGACAAAGGTATCACAGTCAACTCGACAAACGACGAGGTGCTGAAGGTCATCAAGGAAGAGACTGACGGTGCTATCGACCGTTCATACCAGATTTTGAGAACACGTATCGACCGTTTCGGCGTTGCACAGCCTAACATCCAGAAGTTGGAAGGCTCAGGCCGTATCCTCGTCGAGCTTCCAGGCATCAAAGACCCGAAGCGTGTCCGCAAACTGTTACAGGGTACAGCTCAGCTCGAGTTCTGGGAGACATACAAATTCAACGAGATCTATCAGCATTTCGACGAAGCCAACGCACGTTTGGCAGAGCTCGACAAGGCCGGCAAGCCAGAAAAAGCTGAAGAAGAGGTGAAAGAAGACAGCGACGTCGCTCTTCTCAATCAGATGACAGCAGAAGACTCATTGAAGAAAGCTCAGGAAAAAGCACGTGAGACATTCATGGAAAACAACCCGTTGTATGTCGTCCTCCAGCCTTCATTCTATCAGAATAATGCAGGTCAGTTAGTACCGGGAGAGACAGCACGCGTTGGTATGGCAATGGTGAAAGATACCGCCAACATCAACAGAATGTTGAAACAGGTCGCTTCAGTGTTCCCACGTAACCTCAAATTCGCATGGTGCGTGAAACCTAACAAGAGCATCACAGGCAACGTCGAATTCATCGACCTCGTGGCTTTGAAGGCCAACCGTGACAACAAATGCTCACTCGGTGGCGAAGTCGTGACAGAAGCACGTCAGGACTATGACCAGAACGGTCGCGTCGAGGTGACTATCAACATGAATACAGAAGGCGCAAAGGCATGGAAACGCTTGACAGGCGACAACATCGGCCGTCAGGTGGCTATCGTGCTTGACAACTACGTTTATTCATACCCTGTCGTCAACGATGAGATTCCTAACGGAACATCAAAGATCTCAGGCGGTGACATGACAGTGGAAGAGGCTCAGGACTTGGCAAACATCCTCAAAGCAGGTAAGTTGCCGGCTCCAGCACGTATCCTTGAAGAAAACGTCGTCGGTCCTTCACTCGGTCAGGAAGCTATCACATCAGGTTTCTGGTCATTCATCATCGCTTTCTGTTTAGTGCTCCTCTACATGGTGTTCTTCTACAGCAAAGCCGGTATCGCAGCCGACATCGCATTGCTCGTTAACATCCTGTTCTTCTTCGGTGTCATCGCATCATTCGGAACAGTGTTGACTCTGCCAGGTATCGCCGGTATCGTCCTTACATTGGGTATGGCTGTTGACTCGAACGTCATTATCTTCGAGCGTATCAAGGAAGAAATCGCAGCAGGCAAAGGCTTACGTCTCGCAGTCGCTGACGGTTTCAAAGCAGCTTATTCAGCTATCCTCGACGGTCAGATTACAACCTTCTTGACAGGTTTCATCCTGTTCGAGTTCGGTACAGGTCCTGTCCAGGGCTTCGCTACAACATTGATGATCGGTATCTGCACATCATTGTTCACATCAATCTTCATCACAAGACTCATCCTCGAAGGCTGGCTCAACAAGGATAAAGAGATTAAGTTCTCAACCAATATGACTCGTAACTTCCTGAAGCACACCAAGTTCGACTTCATCAACTTCGGCAAGACAGCTTTCATCATCGGTAGTATCATGATTGTCATCAGCTTCGGCTCATTGGCAGTGCGCGGCCTCAACCTCGGCATCGACTTCCAGGGTGGTCGTAACTACGTCGTCCGCTTCGACAAGGAAGTGTCTGTCGCTCAAGTCCGCGAGGCTCTCGCCAACGTACCTGAGTTCAAAGATGACGCTCCGGAAGTGAAGACATACGGCCCAAGCCGTCAGGTGAAAATCACAACCAAGTACGAAATCAACAGCAACGATCCAGAAATCGACGCCAAGATTCAGGGCTTGCTCTACGAAGGCTTGAAGGTCTTCTTCAGCAAGGGCATGACATACGACCAGTTCACATCCGACAGTGAGAAGAGCGACATGATGCTCGGTATCATGTCATCACAGAAAGTGGGCGCAACCATCGCCGACGACGTGACACGTAAAGCTGTGTTGGCAGTCATCATCTCATTGGTGGTCATCTTCGTGTACATCGCTATCCGTTTCAAGAGATGGCAATATGGTGTGTCGTCAATCATCGCATTGGCACACGATACCATCATCGTGATAGGTATGTACTCGTTGTTCTACAACATCTTACCGTTCTCAATGGAAGTTGACCAGTCGTTCATCGCCGCTGTCTTGACCATCATCGGTTACTCTATCAACAACACAGTGGTTATCTTCGACCGTATCCGTGAAAACGTGACACTCTATCCAAAGAGAAGCTGGTATGAAAGAATGAACGACGGTGTCAACAGCACATTGCTCCGTTCAATCAACACATCAGGTTCAACATTGGTGGTGTTGCTCGCTATCTTCATCTTCGGTGGTGAGACCATCCGCGGCTTCGTGTTCGCATTGCTGGTCGGTATCTTCGCAGGTACATTCTCATCATTATTCATCGCCTCACCTATGGCATACATTCTGTTCCGTGGCAAGCAGGTCGATGCTAAAATGATCGAGAACGCCGATAAGAAAAGAAAATAGATATTTTATATGATAACAACGTAGAGATGCAATATTTTGTGTCTCTACGTTGTTATTTATTATAAAAAGGAATATTATGTCAAAAAAACTGTTTCTTATATTAATCGTCATGTTGCTCGGTTCATTGCAACCGATTGAAGCGCAGAGACGTAGTCCGGCCAAGAATGCTGATATAGCTTTCGAGAGAGGTCAGTATAATCTCGCCATCGAACGCTATAAAAAGGCAATAAAGAAGGTCAAGAAGAAAAAATTCAACGACGAGCGCATGCGTATAACGTATCAACTCGGCGAATGCTACCGTCTCACGGAGAACACGAAAATGGCCGCTACACAGTATAAAAGAGTGGCAAAAAGCGAGTTTCCGAAGAGCACACCTGTCTTCTATCTTCACTACGGCGACGCTTTGAAACGCAACGCAAAATATGACGAGGCCCTTGAGATGTATAACACCTACACCGAACTTGTCCCTGACGACCCTCGCGGACAACGTTCTGCGGAGGATATAGCAAACATCAAAGAGTGGCTCGAATATCCTTCCAAGTATGAAGTCACAAGGATGAAAACACTCAATTCCAAGGCATCAGACTTCGGAGTAGCTTGGATATCAAACAGTTACAACGACATAATCTTCACTTCCACACGCGAGGGCGGAGTGGCAAAAGAAAAAGACGCTATCACCGGACAGCATTTCGCTGATTTTTATTATTCGAGACAAGATAAGAACGGCAACTGGGACAAGCCGGAACTCGTTGACGAGGAAGGCGGCATCAACAGCAAAGGCAGCGAAGGCATGCCATTTTTCACAAAATCATTCTCCGACGTGTATTTCACACGCTGTCCAAACGACAGGAAACGTCAGTCAGGATGCCAGATCATGAAGTCAAGGAGAACAGGTATAACTTTCGGTGAGCCTACGATGGTGAGCATCGCCGGCGTCGACACCATGGACGTAGTAGGTCACCCTACATTGAATGCCGACGAGAGCATAATGTATTTCTCAGCAGTGCGTCATGGAGGCTTTGGAGGCAAGGATATCTGGGTCACCATCAAAGGCGACGACGGCAAATTCGGTCGTCCGTTCAACCTCGGAGAGGTGGTGAACACCCCTGGCGACGAATTGTTCCCATTCTTGCGCAACGACACCACGCTGTACTTCGCATCCGACGGTCACGGAGGCATGGGTGGTCTCGACATCTTCATGACTACGGCAGACTCAACAGGAAACTGGTCGAAACCCGTCAACCTGAAGTATCCTATCAACTCTACAGGCAACGATTTCAATATCATCTTCCACCCTACAGAGGAACGCGGATTCTTCGCCTCTAACAGAGACAGCCGTAACGGACTCGATGACGACATCTATTATTTCATCGAGCCTCCTATCCTGCTGACTGTCAACGGAACAATCAAAGACGTGAACAGCCTTCAGTACGTAGGCGGAGCTAACGTCAGCATCGTGGGCACCGACGGCGTCAAGTCATCGACATTGTCAAGCGACAAAGGAACATTCCAATTCAACGAAGGCTTGTTGAGCGTAGGAAACGTCTATATCCTCACCATCAGCAAGAACAACTACTTCACCATGACAGACACCATCAACACCATAGGGCTTGAGTTTAGCAGAGACTTCACTCCGAACTACGAGATAGCCATGATTCCTGACGGCACAGTCGTGCTTCCTGAGATTCAGTACGAACTCGGAAAATGGGACCTTCTGCCGCAGTTTGAGGATTCGTTGCAAGGACTCATCGAGATTCTGCAGGTTAACCCTAATATCACAATCGAATTAGGTTCACATACCGACTTCCGCGGCTCTGAAGCAAGCAACGACATCCTGTCACAAAAACGTGCTCAGTCTGTATGCGATTACTTGGTTATCAGAGGTATCGACCCGATGCGACTTACAGCAAAAGGATATGGCGAACGCGTGCCGAGAACTGTAAACGGCATCAAGCTCACAGAAGCATACATCAACTCGTTACCGACAGAAGAACAGAAGGAGAAAGCACATCAGCTCAACCGTAGAACGGAATTCAAGGTCTTGAGTAAAGATTTCAAGACGAGAGAGGACATCAGTGACGACCAGATGGCAAATATAAAGCTCAATCCTGAAGACAACAAGGTACCTTTCGCACAAGACAAGATGGGGTATCTGTCATTCAAGAGCTATATCAACGCTTACACTGAGACTATAACTTATGACCGCGACTCAGGCTTCAGCGTGTCGCAAGCAAAGGTCATGGAACTCCTGAACAACGGCACAATCACGAAGAATGACTTTGTTGGCGACAACGTTGACCAAATCATCACGGCAGGCAAGGTAAAAGACCGCTCATCATTCATTATCAGAGAGATGCGTATTGCCGACCGCACCGTAGAAAATCTTGAAGTCACCGTTGTAAACAGTCAGAAATACGACTGGGTGATGGGACAGAAGACGTTGAAGAGCTTCGGAGCATTTGAGTTTAACACAGACGAACACAAATTGATTTTCAAATAATGCCAGTAGAAAAACGTTATCAGCTGCGCGGCGTTTCCGCAGAAAAGGAAGACATCCACAACGCCATCAAAAATCTTGACAAAGGCTTGTATCCCAACGCTTTCTGCAAGATCATACCTGATATTTTAGGTGGTGATGACGAATATTGCAACATCATGCATGCCGACGGTGCAGGCACAAAGTCGTCGTTGGCATACCTTTATTGGAAAGAGACCGGCGATTTGTCAGTATGGGCTGGCATCGCTCAGGATGCCGTGGTGATGAACACCGACGACCTGATGTGCGTGGGTGCCACAGATAAGATGCTCCTCTCCTCTACCATCGGAAGAAATAAAAACCTCATCCCTGGCGAAGTGATTTCCGCAGTCATCAACGGCACAGAGGAATTCCTTGCAAAGCTACGTTCACTTGGCGTAGGCATCTACCTCACAGGTGGAGAAACCGCTGACGTCGGCGACTTGGTGAGAACCATAATCGTCGACAGCACCGTCACCACAAGGATGAAACGCTCCGAAGTCATTGAGAATCATATCCAGCCAGGCGATGTTATCGTAGGCTTCGCATCATACGGACAGGCAACTTACGAAGACAAATACAACGGCGGCATGGGCTCAAACGGCCTCACATCAGCACGTCACGACGTTTTGGGACATTATCTGGCAGAGAAATATCAGGAGAGCTACGACCACTCTATTCCTGAAGAATTGGTTTATTCCGGCAATCACACACTTACTGAGCCTACAAAGGTTCCTGGCGTAGACGTAGGAAAACTCATCCTCGCCCCTACCCGTACATATTTACCTATGATGGTGCCGATTTTGGAGAATTTGAGACCAAAAATCAACGGTGTCATCCATTGCAGCGGCGGCGCACAGACAAAAGTGACGCATTTCATTGATAAATTACACATTATCAAGGATAACATGATTGAATTGCCACCATTGTTCGAGATGATTCAGGAGTCGTCGGGCACCGACTGGCAGGAGATGTACAAGGTGTTTAACATGGGCTCGCGTCTGGAGATCTACACCGACGATAAATCAGCCGAAGAGATGATAAAGATTGCCAACTCATTCAATATCAAGGCACAAATTATCGGACACGTTGAGAAATCAGACAGAAAACAACTGACAATTAAGAGTAAATACGGAGTTTTTGAATACTAATGGAAATAATTGACAAACTTGAAGCGATTAAAGAACGCTGGGAAGCACTGCGTGAGCAGCTCAACGACCCGGAACTGATGAACGACATGAAACGTTACGTCAAGGTGAACAAGGACTACAAAGACCTTGAACCTGTGGTGGAAGCGTTCAACCAATATAAGACATATCTCGCAAACATCAGCGAAGCCAAGGAATTGCTGAAGACTGAGAAGGATGAGGACATGCGCGAGATGGCACAGGAGGAACTCGACGAGGCCACCGAAAAAGTAGGTAAACTCGAGGAAGATATCCGCCTCATGCTCATCCCTAAAGACCCTACCGACGGCAAGAACGCGGTGATGGAGATCCGTGCAGGCACTGGCGGCGACGAGGCTGCTATCTTTGCAGGCGACCTCTACAGAATGTATCTCAAATTCTGTGAAGCCAAAAATTGGAAGGTCGAGACCGTCGACGCCAACGAAGGAACAGCTGGCGGCTTCAAAGAGATAGTGTTTAACGTCATCGGCGACGGCGCATACGGAATTCTGAAGTTCGAATCAGGAGTGCATCGCGTGCAGCGTGTGCCGAAGACCGAAACACAAGGACGTATCCATACATCGGCAGCATCAGTGGTGGTGCTTCCGGAAGCTGAGGAATTCGACGTTGAACTGCTTGATAAGGATATCAAGAAAGAGGTTTATTGCGCTGCGTCAGGACCTGGCGGACAGTGCGTCAACACCACATACAGCGCGGTGCGTCTCACCCACATCCCTACAGGCGTGGTGGTGAGCTGCATCGACGAGCGTTCACAAGCCAAGAACATGGCAAAGGCGATGAAAATCCTGCGTACTCGTATCTATGAAGCAGAATACAACAAATACATGGAGGAAGTCTGCTCGAAACGTAAAACCATGGTGTCGACAGGCGACCGCTCAGCGAAGATCCGCACATACAACTATCCGCAAGGCCGCGTCACCGACCACCGCATCGGATTCACGGTCTACAACCTCACATCAGTGATGGATGGTGACCTGACATCGTTCATCGAGAACCTGCAGATGGCAGAAAATGCTGAACGCCTTAAAGAAGGATTAGAAGAATAAAAAGTAGAGACGGTCGGCCGACCGTCTCATTAGTTAGAAGTGAGTAGTTAGAAGTTAGAAGTTATGAAAAAACAAGATATTATAAACCAGATTAAATCAAAGAAATCGTTTCTTTGTGTAGGTCTCGACACCGACATCAAGAAGATTCCGCAGCATTTACTGAATGAAGAAGACCCTGTCTTCGCATTTAACAAAGCCATAATCGACGCCACAGCAAAATATGCGATAGCATATAAGCCTAACACCGCTTTCTATGAGGTTTACGGTGCGAAAGGCTGGATCAGTCTCGAAAAGACAATCAATTACATCAAGGAGAACTATCCTGAGATGTTCGTCATCGCTGACGCTAAACGTGGAGACATCGGAAACACTTCTGCAAACTATGCCCGCGCGTTCTTCGAGACGCTGAAAGCCGACGCCATCACCGTGGCTCCTTACATGGGTGTGGACTCAGTGGAGCCGTTCCTCGGTTTCGATGGTAAATGGGTCATCCTATTGGCTCTGACATCAAACAAAGGCTCAAAGGACTTCCAGTATCTCAACGCTGAAAGCAAGGAACTATACAAAAACGTGCTTTTGAAATCAAAAGAATGGGCCGACAGCGAGAAGATGATGTATGTTGTAGGCGCCACTCATCCTGAAGAACTTGGAGAGATTCGTAAGATGATACCCGACAGTTTCCTCCTCGTCCCTGGCGTTGGCGCACAGGGCGGTGATTTACAGGCAGTTGCAAAGTTCGGTCTCAACAAAGACTGTGGACTTATCGTTAACTCGTCAAGGGGAATAATTTACGCCTCAAATGGTGAAGATTTTGCAGAAAAAGCCGCCGAGGAAGCGAAAAAGTTGCAACATCAGATGGAGAAGCTTCTTTAGAAACTGAACCCGAGCATGAATTTGTGGTCCTGAGGGATTTCTATCGGGACGTTTTTCTCTCGGTCGATACAAACAATAACGCTGTGACAAACGGTCAGAATGTCGTTTGTCACAGCGTTTTTTAGATACTGACGCATTTTGAAACTCGTGCGTCCGATTTCATAAGCCTCAGTCTCACAGACGATTTTGTCGTGAATCTTCACAGGCTTCTTGAAGTCCATACCGACATGAACGAGCACGTAACCGAAAGTGAGCCAGTCGATATCTTTGTTTAAAAGATGCTCAAAATATTGGCTCCGACCATAGTCGAAAAGGTTACACTGCGCCCCGTTGTTGACATGGTCAAACGGATCGAGGTCGCTCATCCGTATCTGAATCGGACACGAAAACATTTCAATTAGTGTACAATAGTCACTTTCTTGGTTGTCACTGCGCCTTCGTTGGTGAGCACTCTCACGATATAAATACCGTTCTCGAATGATGCTACGTCAACAGAAGTGTTCTCTGAACCTTCCACTGTAGCGACTTTCTGGCCGAGTGAGTTGTAAACCTCAACAGCGCCGATGCCTTCGCCGTCAACAAAAATCTTGCTGTTGGCCGGGTTTGGATAGATATTGAAGCTTGAAGACACTGTCTCGCCTACGCCGTCACCATGTTTATGGATTGAGAAGAGTTCTGATGCTTCAGCGCCGTAATTGCCATTGCCTGGACCGCCGATGAAGACATTGCCGTGTGCATCCTTGATATAATAATATCCCTCACCGTAGTTGCAGCAGATACCGTTTTCGTTAGAATCATAGATTCTGAACAGATAGCATTCGTTTGTAGGAAGGTCGTTAACATTGGCGACATTGGCCTGTGTGCCTGTGCCGATGATATGCTGATAAGGACCGCCTGATGCGACCTGCTCACCTGCTGAGTTGATAAGATCCCATGTAATCTGCTCGCCGAACTGATCTTGGATGATATAAATCTTGATATTTGTAAAATCGCCTTCCTCATCAAGTTCAGCCCACTCCTGACTTTCAGCCTCGAAAGTTGTTGAGCCCTCATAAGCCACGCCGTTAGCTTCTGTTATGTTAAGTGTGCCTGTATATGTGCCATAAGGAATCTCCATTGAGAAGTCTATCTTGGTGCTTTCTCCTGAAGCAAGCTCGCCTGTCCATTCAAATTCCTGAGTTGCATCACCTACCAAAGCATTGAACTTAATAGCTGTCAAAGTCTCTGTACCGATATTTGAAACACTGAAATTAAACTCTTTCTCCAAGCTGCATGATGCGTTAACAACCTGATTTACAGCACCGACAGAAGGATAAATAGGTTCATCTGTCAAGGTTGTCTTTTCAAGTTCGCAAGCAGTCAAAATCGGGCGTGTTGCCGAACCTTGCTGGCTCTGTGAGACCCATGCGAGGAAGAAGATATGGTCGATAATGACATCAACTCCGTTAGGGCTGCCGATGTTTTCCGGAATCTGATACTCGTATGTCTTTGTAATCAAAGTGCCGGCTGTTGTTGGAGACACAGGCTCACCCCAAGCGCTTGATGTGATGACATCGCGGAGGATGTGCATATGAACATACTGGCCGTTCAACCATTGTGTAGGGTTGTAGTTGCCGTAGTCAGACTGTGAGCCGAGGATACTGTCCTGAAGCATAGCCACTGTCAGGTAATTCTGATCAACAGAACTGTTGCCGGTGTAATAGACCTCAACGGTGATATTTGCGGTTCTTGTTTCAGGATTGATTCTGGCAATACCTGCGACATTGCATTCAGATGCCTGGTTAAGCTGAGTGTTAGCCTGACCATTCCACTGACCGCGGTCGATACCATTTGCAGTTGTTCTGTTGACGACACCTGTTGGATAACCGCTGATGCTGAATCCGCCATGAATGGTGTTACCGTCTGTCGTAATCATGTTAGGATAAGATGTCTGAGCATAACCTCCGGCATGGATGTTGATAGCCCACACTCTACCCGGGTTGTTAGCCATAATCTGGTTGGCGATACGATGTCCGTCAGTGCAGTAGCCACAGCCACGACCAGTGAATTCTTCAAGAATGACATTCCTGTTAGCAGGTTCTGTCGACACATACTGCTGGGCATTCATTGTGAAAGTAGCTGCCAGCAAAGCCATCAAAGCAAATGTAAATTTCTTCATAGTTTTTATTTTTAAACAAATTTCATTATTTAGACTCACAAAAATACAAAAAAATAAAAACACGCCACAAAAAAATGACGTGTTTTTTTTAAATATTTTTTTAAGACTCTTAAATCTCAACGATCGTGTTCCAGCCGAATTCGTCTTTTTCAAGACCTGTCTGGATTTCACGAAGTTTGTTATACAGTTTCTGGCTCCATGGACCCGGTTTGCCGTCACCGAAGGTGTATGACTTGCCTGTCTCAGGGTCGTCGATGCGTGAGATTGGGCTGATGACGGCTGCTGTGCCGCATGCGCCTGCCTCTTCAAATGTAGCGAGCTCTTCTTCTGCCACCGGACGACGTTCGACCTTCATTCCGAGAGTCTCAGCGATCTGCATCAAGCTCTTATTAGTGATTGAAGGAAGAATTGATGTTGACTGTGGAGTGATGTATGTATTGTCTTTCACTGCGAAGAAGTTAGCTGCGCCGGCCTCGTCGATATATTTCTTCTCTTTTGCGTCGAGATAGAATTCGCAAGCATACTGACCGCCGTGGCAAGCCTCAGTGTGAGCGCGCAATGATGCTGCGTAGTTGCCGCCGACTTTGTAAACACCTGTTCCGAGAGGTGCTGAACGGTCGTATTTGCGTGTGATGACGTATGGGTTAGCCTGGAAGCCGCCTTTGAAGTATGGTCCGACAGGTGTCGCGAACACGATAAACAGATATTCGTCAGCTGGCTTCACACCAACGCGGGCGCCAGTACCTATAATCAATGGACGGAGGTACAATGAAGCGCCGCTTTCGTATGTCGGGATGAATTCCTTGTTGAGCTGTACGCATTTGATCATAGCTTCCTCAAATTTCTCCATTGGGAAACGAGGCATGCAGATGCCGTCGCATGATGACTGCAAACGTTTTGCGTTCTCGTCGAGACGGAAGATACGCACTTTGCCGTCAGCGCCACGGTGAGCCTTCAAGCCTTCAAAAGCTTCCTGACCGTAGTGCAAGCATGTAGCTGCCATGTGAATGTTAATAGTTGTCTCTGAGCAGTATTCCAGCTCGCCCCATTCGCCGTTTCTGTAGTAGCAACGGACGTTGTAATTTGTTGGATAGTAACCAAATGGGAGTGATCCCCAATCGATGTTTTGCATGATAAAAATTTATTTAATGTTAATATTTTCGTCGTTTTCCTGGATTGCAAAGTTACGCTTTATTTTAATACGTTCGACAATTTTTCCACAAATTCTTCCACAAATAATGCTCCTCAATGCCATATCGCTCCAACAAGCCTCTTATTTGAGCCGCAATCGTTTCTTTATCAATGGGTTGTTCTGTCTTTCTTCCGACGAGAAGCACGTTTTTCGGGGTGTTGTCAATCTCAATAAACTCCATCACCTGAGTCTTGTAGCCGCAGTATTCCAGAACAAGCGCACGCACTGCATCGGTAATCATAACCGCTTGACGCTCAAGGAAGATGCCGTATTTTGTAATGGAATCAAACTTACCCGATTTCTCCATCTCCCTCCTCACCTGCTTATGGCAGCACGGCGCACAGATTATCAGCTTGGCGTCGTTCCTTATACCTTTTAATATAGCGTCGTCAGTAGCGGTGTCGCAAGCATGAAGGGCAATCAACACATCCAATTTTGATGGTTTGTAATCGGCAATTGAATTTTGTATGAATTGCATATTACTTCTCCCATTTATCAGCAAAGCGTTTATCCTTATAATCTCATTTATCTTCTCCACCAGCTCCGGTCTAATCTCCACCCCTTCCATCACGATTTTCTTGTCGTAATGCGTGGTAAGATATTCGTAAAGCGCAAACGTCAGGTAGCCCTTTCCCGCTCCCATATCGGCAATGTGAATCTCGTCTCCGAACTTGGTCTGACGCATCACGCCGTCAACGATTTCAACGTATTTGCAGATTTGTTTGAATTTGTGCTGCATGTCGGCCAATACCTTCCCGTCACGTGTTGTCAGTCCGAGGAGATTCCACCACGGTTTTGTAGGGTCAATCAGACGTTGTTTCTCATGGTCATGACTCAAGTCAACTTCACGTTTCTCGTTGATTTTCTTACACATCAGAGTGGGCTTGCCTTTCTTGCTGACAAGCAGCGTCACGTCTTCCGTAAAGGTGAAAAGCGACACATTCTGAAAGTTAGTCGGGACAAGGCTCCTCACCTGCTCCATCGTCTGAACAGCGTCAAAATTCTTCGTCTCATCACGA
>JAGCFU010000074.1 GCA_017649945.1 Bacteroidales bacterium
AACCAGAATCCTTTGTGTGTGCCGAGTTTCTTGCCTGTCTCAAGTTCTATGATGTCGCCTTCTTTCTCGCCCACGTACTCGCGGATGTAGTCGTTGTAGTTGATTTTCCCAAGGAAACAGATGCCTTGCGAGTCGTGTCGCTGTGCGCTGGGAAGTCCGTACTTCTCCGCAAGTTGACGAACCTCGCTCTTCGGTATCGCTCCGACAGGAAACATCGCTTTTTTCAGCTGCGGATATGTTATCCTCGCAAGAAAATCTGTCTGGTCTTTGAATGTGTCCACTGCCGTTCCGAGCCACGCCACGCCGTTCTTGTCAATCCATTGCTGAGCGTAATGGCCTGTTGCGATGCGATCAAACTGATAGCCTGCCTTCTCCTCGAAAGCTCCGAATTTTATGAAACGGTTGCACATCACGTCGGGGTTCGGTGTCAAGCCTTTGCGCACCGACTCCATAGTGTATGCCGCTACACGTTCGTAATATTCTTTCTGCAGGTCGACGATGTCGAATTTGCAGCCGTATTTCTTCGCGATGTAAGTGGTGATTTCAATGTCTTCCTCCGAAGGGCAGTCCATGAGGTCTTCCTTGCCTTCAAGGCCGATCTTGATGTAAAAAATATGAGGGTCGATGCCTTGCTCCTTGAGGAGTGGCACTATCACGGAACTGTCGACGCCGCCAGAGACTAACGCTGCTATCTCCATCGGTTATTTTCTCTTCTCGTAAATGGTTCTCTTGACAGGGATGGTGAAGCCGTAATGACCGCCCATCTCGGTCTCAGCTGAGCCGTAGATGCCGCCGTTGCGTTTGCCTTTGTAGGCTGCCCACATACGGTCGCCATATGAGAAATGCCACCACTCGCCAGGGAAATTGACGAAACCTTGTTTTTTCATGATTTTGATAAGAGCCTTGCGGTTTTTCCTCTGTGCCTTGGTGATATGGCTGTTGAATGTGAATGTTGAGTCGTTGTATTCATGGAACTTGGTGCCATAGTCGAGGTCGACGCCGTTATCGTCGCATAATGCCACGTCGACAGCACCGCCGGTCTCATGTCCGCCAATATTTCCCTTTGGGTCGTCAGTCTTAAACTTGGCGAGTTTCATAGCCTCGTGACGGCCAATGCCCGGATTGTGCGCCGTAATCTCAGCGATGACTTCCTCAAAAACATCGTTCATCTTGATTCTTGAACGGAAGACCTTGTAAATCTTGAGGTTAAGTCCGTCAGGAAGCCTGTCGGCGACATTGTAAATCTTGAAAAGAGCCTTTTTTCTTATAAGGATAGGCTCTTCGAGTGTCTCTTTGTTGAAGATGATGTGACGATGCGGCAGGAAGTCGACGAGCGGATCGAAGCATTCGTGAACGTGTACCTTGCTTACATAACGTCTCGACATGAATCTTCTCAAGCCCATGACATACATTAAATGATGCAAATGGAATCTGAAATGTCTTCTCCTTCTCTTTGACTTAAAATACCAAATCAACCAAATAAGAATGATAAGCGCGACTGCCCCGATGATGAAATTCGGAATATTCGCGATAAGCATCTCCTTGTGGTTTTCATACCATTTGATTAGTTGTTCTAACATATCTTTTTTATTTTACTTCAATTGAAATCGGGCAATGATCGGAATGTTTCGCATCCGGAAGTATCGCTGCACCGACTACTTTATCCTTCAATGAATCCGTAACTATATGATAATCAATGCGCCATCCTTTGTTGTTCGCTCTTGCGTTGGCACGATAGCTCCACCATGAATAATGATTAGGCTCCTTGCAGAGATGGCGGAAACTGTCGATGTATCCGTCGCCGAGGAAATCGGTGAACCACTGGCGCTCTTCAGGCAAGAATCCTGAATTTGTGGCGTTGCGCACCGGGTCATGGATGTCGATGGCCTCATGACAGATGTTGTAATCACCGGAAAGAACAAGGTTCGGACGTGTCTTCCTCAACTCGTTGACATATTTCCTGAAGAAATCGAGCCACTCCATCTTGAAATCCTGACGTTCCTCACCTGTAGTTCCCGAAGGATGATACACGCTGACGACCGACAAATCCCCGAAATCAGCTCTCAGGAAACGTCCTTCGTCATCATATTTCTTGTTGTTCATGCCAAAAACAACGTTGTCTGGTTCTTTTTTCGTGAGAATTCCGACGCCGCTGTAGCCTTTTTTCTTTGCCGAGAACCAATAACAATGGTACCCCATCGCCTCAATCTCCATCACAGGTATCTGGTCAGGAGTAGCTTTAAGTTCCTGAAAACACACTACATCCGGCGAGACTGTGTCAAGCCAGTCAAGCAATCCTTTCGAGATCGCAGCACGGATTCCATTTACATTATAGCTTATAATTTTCATTCTTTTTAAAGCCATTAATTCATTGTGCAAAAATAAATAATAATTTTTTATAAAAAAACATTCATTATAAAAATTCATTTTTTATTTTTGCGATATGAGTTTTAGATTAAAAACACGAGCGAAGATTTTTCTTAAGTCGTTGAACAAGTGGCGTTTAGCTCATTTGTCCGACCGCCAGTTGATGATATTTTTGGCTATTCCTACCGGATTTTTGGCAGGAGTGGCTGCTGTTTTGATAAAATTTCTCACACATTCGATAAGAGATTTGTTTTTCTATCTGAGAGGCTTGAACAGCAACTTCAATCTTTTGTTTTTCATCTTGCCTGCAATAGGTATCATCCTGACTATCATTGTGATACGATATATAATTAGGCGCGAGGTGGGGCATGGTATTCCCGGTCTGCTCTACGCTTTGTCGCGAAACAAAGGCATGGTGAAACCTTACACTACGTTTTCTTCCATCATCACCAGCGCTTTGACGGTGGGCTTCGGCGGATCTGTCGGATTGGAAGGTCCTTCGGTGTCGACAGGCGGTTCCATCGGCTCGAATATCGGCCAGTTGCTGAAACTTAATCAAAAACAAATCAACGTGCTGATAGGCATGGGCGGCGCCTCGGCGTTGGCGGCTATCTTCCAAGCTCCGATAACAGGCGTCATATTTGCTATGGAGGTCTTTATGATCGACATCTCCATGACGGCGCTCATCCCAATCATCATCTCGGCTTTCTGTGCGATTCTGACATCATATTATTTCCTTGGACGCGCTTTTGAATATGAAATCACCATTGCGGAGTCGTTCATACCGTCAAACTCTTTGTATTACGTGGGTCTGGGCATCGTTGTCGGACTTGTCTCGGCATATTTCATGAAGGTTTATTTCGGTGTTGGAAAACGCTTCGGAAAGATTGAAAATCAATGGAAACGCTTTGTTATAGCCTCTCTTGGCCTCGGTGTCCTGATTTTCGTGTTCCCGTCGTTATACGGTGAGGGTTACGAGACTATCAACGCGGCGTTGAATGGCAAGGCGCCGGATATACTGCAAAATACCGTGTTCCAGCAGTTCGGCGATAATATCTGGGTCGTGGTGCTTATCTTCGTGGCCGTAATCTTGTGCAAGGCATTCGCCACCTCGCTCACGTTCGCTGCAGGCGGCGTCGGAGGTACTTTTGCTCCGGCTTTGTTCCTCGGTGCGATGACTGGTATGGTCTATGCATTGGTTATCAATACCTTGGGAATAGGAAACCTCGATGTGGCAAAGTTCTCCCTCGTCGGAATGAGCGGCCTTATCGCTGGCATGCTGCACGCCCCACTGACTGGCATCTTCCTCATTGCGGAAATCACCAACGGCTACTCGTTGATGGTGCCTCTGATGATAGTGTCGGCTCTGTCACTTGCAATAAACCGTGTCTTCTTCAAAGAGTCGATTTATACTCAAAGTATAGCCGAAAAAGGCGTGAAAGTGTCGTTTAACAAGGACGAAACCATACTTAACATGATGACTTCCAGCCACTTGATTGAAACAAACTTCATCACCATACGTCCCGACCAGACTCTCGGCGACCTGATTCCGGTCATTGCGGAATCGTCGAGAAACATCTTTCCGGTAGTGGATGAAAACGGTGAGTTCAAAGGGCATATCCTGTTCGACGACGTGCGCAAATTCATGTTCGATAGCTCGCTTTACGGCACTTCCATTGAGAAAATCATGGTTTATCCCGACTATGTCATCAATTATGACGAATCAATGGAGAGCATTGTGCAGAAATTCGAGGAATCGCACAAATACAATATAGTTATTGTTGAAAACGGGAAATATATAGGCTACATCTCGCGAGCCAATGTCTTCACTGCTTATCAGGCGACCCTGAAGGAGATTTCAGCGGAGTAACGTCATTTCGACCGAAGCCGATAGGCGAAGTGGAGAAATCTCATTCAATTGTCGGAGATTTCTCCATTCCGCTTTGCTCCAGTCGAAATGACGGTCTTCGTATGATGGAACCGGTCGTTCCATATCGCCCACATCAAGAAAATCACCACATAAAACATTATCTTGAAGATAATGTCGTGCGCCAAGGCGAAGTCATGCGGATAAGGCCTCAAAAACAGGCATATTCCAACGATTCTCACCACATTTGTAAACTCGATGATTACCAATCCGAGCGGAATATACCACGCTTTGTGTTTCCATGGACCCGGGAAGATGAGCATTAAAAAGAGCCAGTGCATCCACTGCTTGAGACTGGTGCATTCTGGAGCCACCGTGACACTTGAATAAGTTCCCTCGTTGTTGAGGAAAACAATGGTTCTGTTGTTTGTGAAAAAATCCATACTGAAGATATGCTCCAAAGTCCAGGTGCTCTGGTCGAAAAGCAATGTCGACGCCCAAGCGAAAAGTTTGTCGACAGCACCTTTCAGTGGCCAGTAGTCAAGACGTTCGTTCCAAAACGTGTAAATGAAATGGAAACTGAAAATCAACACTAAAAACAACCCCACATCGAAGTAAGTCTGATATCTTTTATCAGCGTAAAGCTCTTTGATTTTCTGTTTGTTGAGTGTCATGAGCTACTGGATTTTATATCCTAAAGTGATTTGTATTGAACTTGTTTTTGACTGAGCGCTTGAATATCTATATCTGATTTTGTATGGGTCGTCATCGAAAATGTATGGCTGCTTTGCCTTCAAGACATCGGTAAGACCGAGTATGTAGCGTGCCGACACGACAATGTTGTCGAAGAAATAGCCTGTTATACCACCTGTGATGCAGAAATTCAACGGATTGAACTCATCGTTGCTGTTGTAAACGACATCTTTGTGAACAATACCGCGTTCAATCTCTTTAATGGCTCTGAAACAATAACTTGGCTGTATTCCGAAGTCAACAGACATGCGGTTTTCAATGGCGCGATATTTCAGCAAAATAGCCGCCGAGATGTTACTCATTTTCATCTTGCCTGTGTAACCGTAGGTCACGAAATCATCATCACTGTAGTTTTTCTTGTCAACTTTACCGTTTAGCTTGTAGCCGTATTGATTGTAAAGCAGTTCCATTTGCAATCCGAGGTTGTCGCCTAGTTCATATTCGACAAATCCGCCTATCGCGAAACCGCCGGTAAACTTAACCGACGCGTCGTAAACCGGAAGATATGATACCGAGTACGAGACGGTGTCATGATTAACGATATTAGGAACCGTATTTACCTCACTATCATCGTAATAGAGAGAGTTGCTTATGTTCATAGTGTTGATGTTTCCGCCCACATAAATACCATAACTGATGTTTTCCTGAGCCGATAATTTTATGCCGAATATCGCCAAAAGGCAAACCAAAAACGCGACTTTTCTATCCATTTTTCAAAAAAAATTTTTACAAAAGTAAGCAAAAAAAATAAAAAGCAGTATATTTGTGAGATTTTTTTTAAGATTTTTTATGAATTTGATAGTCACATGCATTCAGAACGACGTCATCGCACGAGACCCGGAAGCCAATCGCCGTCATCTCGATGAGATGCTGAAAACCGTTGAAAACACTGATGTTATCGTGTTTCCGGAGACGTTTACCACAGGCTTCCCTGCCGACCCGAATGTTTTTGCCGAAGAAGTTGGCGGCGTGACGATGCAGTGGATGTTGGAGAAGGCGAAAGCGAAAAACTGTGCGGTGTGTGGGACGATAATTCTGAAAAACAATGGGTTTTATAACAGTTTTATCTGGATGCAACCCGACGGGAAATACCTCATTTATAATAAGAGGCATCTTTTCACAATGGGAGGCGAAATCGGACTGAACCATGGCGAGGAACGTATCACTATAGAATATAAAGGCTGGAGAATAAGGCCGTTTGTGTGCTACGACATGCGTTTCCCGGTGTGGAACCGTAACAGCTTCGAAGACGGGAAATTTGAATACGACATTGCAATCTTCACTGCTGAATGGCCGGAGAAGAAGTCAGAGGTGTGGAATACGCTTCTTAGGGCGAGAGCTATTGAAAATCAGGCGTTTGTGGTTGGAGTGAACAGAGTCGGAATTGATGACAGTGACATAAAATATAAGGGCGAGAGCATGATTCTGAACATGAAAGGACGTGTGATGGCGCAGGCTCCAGAAGGCGAGAGCGTTGTTACGGCGGAACTGAACATGGAAGACCTGCAGTCGTTCCGCGATTATTTTACTGTTGCAAAAGACTGGGATTAACAATAAATCGTCATTTCGACTGGAGCGTAGCGGAATGGAGAAATCTCCGGCTCGAAATGACGAACAAAAATAAAATATATGGATATCATAATTGCTGGAGACGGTGAAGTTGGCATGCACTTGGCGGAAGCTTTGGAGCGCAGCGACCATAACATCACCATCGTGGACCCACACGAGGAACTGCTGAAAATGATGGAGTCGCATTCCGACCTTATGACGATTGCCGGTGACTCCACGTCAATCAAGACGTTGCAGAAAGCTAACGTGAAAAAGGCCGACATGGTCATCGCAGTGCTTCACGACGAGCATATCAACCTTCTGACGGGTATCTTGGCGAAGAAACTCGGCGCCAAACGTGTCATCGTGCGCGTAAACACCATGGAAAACCTCAGCCCGGAGTCGTGGCGAATATATCAGGACCTCGGTATCGACGGTATAATCTCGCCGGAAGACATTGCCGCTCAAGAGATTATCACCTTGCTGAAGCAGACGGCGGCTACAGAGGCTTACGATTTCGCAGGCGGCAAACTCGAGATGTACATGATGAAACTCGAGGACAACGCCAACGTCATCGGAAAGAACCTCTCAGAGATAGCTGAACGTTTCAAACACCTTGATTTTAAATTAGTTGCGATACATCGTAGGCAGAACACCTTCATCCCTCATGACGGCGATATCCTTAAGGCCGGCGATATGGTGTATGTCATCACCAAACCGAGCGCGGTGCGAGAGCTTATGCAGATGGGCGGCAAGCAGAAATTCAGCATCAAAAACGTGATGATTATCGGTGGCGGACGAGTGGGACGTATTACGGCTAAACGTCTCGAAAAAGACATGGATATCAAGATTATCGAGATGGACAAAAACCGCTGCTACGAGTTGACAAATTCGTTGTCTAACACATTGGTAGTCAATGCCGATGCCCGTGACGTGGACATGCTTGAGGAAGAAGGCATCAAGAGTGTCGACGCTTTTATCGCAGTGACGGAAAACACTGAGACCAACATCTTGACATGTCTGCAGGCCAAGGCTTACGGCGTGAAGAAGACCATAGCGCTGGTGGAGAACATCGACTACATCGACATCTCGCAGAATATCGGCATCGACACCATCATCAACAAGAAACTCATCGCGGCAAGCTACATAGTGCGTTACACTTTGGGCGACAACGTCTCGACGCTGAAGTGCCTCAGCGGTATCGATGCTGACATCGTGGAGTTTATGGTCCCTGACGGATGTCTCGCCACTATGCGGCCTATCAACAGGCTTCACGTGCCGGAAGGCGCCATCATAGGCGGTATCATTAGAGGTGAGATAAGCTATATCGCTACCGGTGACTTCCAAATCGAAGCCGAAGACAGAGTGGTGGTTTTGGCGCTGCCGAATGCGATTAAAGAAGTGGAGAGACTGTTTAGATAATGAAAAGAATTCCGGTTTTTGTAAAAATAACATTCAAATTATACCTGCTCCTGATTGCTATTTACACAGCATTCAGAGTGGCGTTGCTTTTGCTGAACCTCGAAAGAGTGGGGGAAACCACCACGTGGGAAGTCATCCAAGCCTTTATCATGGGCGTTCGTTTTGACATCGTTTCAATCGGTTTCGTAATCTCAATTCCAACGATAATCCTTACGATTTTTTCCTTCTTTGGCAAGAAAAGCAGGCTATTCGAGCAAATCTATACTTGGGTTCTAACTGTTTGTTTTACAATAACTTTCGGTATTTGCGCCGCT
>JAGCFU010000026.1 GCA_017649945.1 Bacteroidales bacterium
AACCTCAATGTCGACCCGATTAAGGTGAACGACAAGACAGGTAACCCAATTATGATCGGCCAGATTCTGGTTTGGAAGCTGAAAGACACTTATAAGGCTATGTTTGAAATCGACTCTCAGACTTTGGCTGCAGCCGGTAGTGTATCGGGCACCGGCGTCCAGGTCACAAGCCGTATGCGCGCCTTCGAGAGCTTCGTGAGAGTGCAGAGCGACGCTGCTTTGCGTGAAGTCGCTGGCATGTTTGCATACGATGAGAATGGCGACATTACGAAAGGCGATTTGACACTGCGTGCCGGCGGTTCGGAAATCAACGACATACTTCTCGGCAAGCTCAACGACCGTCTCGCGATGTCGGGTCTTGAGGTCATCGAAGCCCGTATCAACTACTTGGCATATTCTCCTGAGATTGCGGCTGTTATGCTTCGACGTCAGCAGGCAGCGGCTATCATTGCAGCACGTGAAAAGATTGTCGAAGGCGCCGTCTCAATGGTGAAAATGGCTCTCGACAAACTCAAAGATGAGAAAGTGGTCGAACTCGACGACGACAAGAAAGCCGCTATGGTCAGCAACCTGATGGTTGTTCTCTGCGCCGACGATGCCGCGCAACCTGTCGTAAACACCGGAACTTTGTATCAATAATTCTTTATTTAAAGATTTAAAGATTTAAAATTTAAGATTTAAGATTTTACAGATGATATCAAATATGCTTGAGATTACAGTTGGTGCCGGTTTTGGGATTTGGTTTAGTATGATCTTGACGATAGCGAGTATCATCGCGTTTACAATTCTCGTTTGCAGAAAGCCGATAATCCAAATTTTTACCGACGGGATTTTCATCAAGGATTTCCTTTATCCGTCAATGATTCCTAATGATTCTATAAAGTCGATAAAAATGGTTCACATCATGCCGAAAGTTACAATGCGAAGCAATGGCTACGGTGGTGCGTTCATGTGGAAAGGCTTTTTCAGAATCAAAGATTATCGTAAACGCGCTGTTTTGTATCTTGAAAACCATTATAAAGCTCCTTTTATCGAGGTTCAGACCACGCATGATTTATATTTCATTAACTGTAAAAGTCCAGAGCAGACGACGCAGCTTTTCGAAGAGATGAACTCAACAGTGAAGCTTGTCGATGAATCGAGATTAATCGGTATGAAAACGGCGTCACAAAAAAGAAGTATTGTGATTGTTGTGGCTTTTATCGCAATTCTTTTAATACCATCAGTAATTATACCGTTATTATTATCATGAAAAAAGCAATAAATTTCTCAATAATAGTTTGCCTCGCAAGCTGGATTTTCGCTGCCTTCATGTGGTTCGGCATGGGAATCCATAACACTACCGACAACCTTAAGCTTTATTCGCTCTGTGCTGCGATTTACATGTTTTTCCCGCTGGTTTGTGCATTAGTGATTCAAATCATCAAAAAAGAGAAACTTGGCAGCACAGGCTTGTTGAAGTTCAAAATAAAATGGTCGTGGCTCGTCGCATGGCTGCTGCCAGTGGTGATTGTAGTTGCAACCATCATCGTGAACTCGCTGTTCGAAGGCTGCGAACTCGGTTTCAAGATGCCGGTAATACCTGGCATGGAAAACCTTTCTCCGGAAGATCAGGCTAAAATAGCTGCCATGCAGAATCCAAGAGTTATGATTATAACAACGCTGGTTTCCGGACTTCTCGCAGGCATCACCATCAACGCTCTTGCGGCGTTCGGGGAGGAGTACGGCTGGCGTAATTATCTCGTCAGCTTATTGAAAGGCAGAAACTTCTGGGTGGCATGCCTTTTCATCGGCGTAGTATGGGGATTCTGGCATTTCCCGATCATTCTCATGGGGCATAACTACTTCGTTCACCGCACGGCAGGTGTCTTCATGATGGTCGCGATGTGCCTTGTGATGACTCCAATCGAGCTTTATCTCGTGCTCAAGGCGAAATCGGTCTATCCGGCAGCCATATTCCACGGAACTGTCAACGCTTTGGCTGGTGCCACAATGCTTTTCATCAGTGGCGGCAGCGACCTCATCAACGGTGTGGCGGGTCTTTCAGGAATCATCACAATGGCAGTGGTGACGCTGATTTTATTCGTTTACGACAGGTTTGTTTCTGAAGACAAAATAATGTCAAAAAAAATTGAGTTATAATACAAATTATGGCTAAAGACAAAGAAAATACCAAGAATTTTGTCCTGCGTCTTGATGCCAAGACAATGGAGGCTGTCGAGAAGTGGGCGGCGGATGAGTTCCGTTCCGTCAACGGACAGCTGCAATGGATTATAACTGAAGCACTTAAGAAAAATAAAAAAGTTTAAATTATGGTTGATACAGCAACAATTATCGAATGGATTTTAATCATTTTGGTGTTCGGAATGTATTTTACGATGCCACTTGTCGTCAAAAGTATTGATTGCCAAGACAAGAGATTGAAAGTTTATCAAACGTTGAAAATCAGTTACTTTATAGTGACTGTCGCTATGATTTGCTATATCGCTTGGGAGTTTGTCGTATTCGACATGGAACGGAATTTCAGACTTTCACGAGTGATGCTGATGTTGATAGCGATAATAATGTATTATTTCAACATTTATGTGAAATCAAAACGTTGGTTCGAGTGATTACTCGTCGGTGTCGAGCCATTCCCACTCGGTAGGAAGGGTGGCCTTGCGCTTGGTGCATTCGTCGGATTTGCATTTGAATCCAATCTCGTTCTTGTTGAACTTCACTTCATAAAGACCTTTGACATCCTTGCAAGGGTCTTTTTTATTTACAAAAGTTATTAAATCCCCGTCCACGCTGTATATTCCGATAATCGGCGCGTCGCTGTCGACGCCCATGAAATCGAGACGGTATTCCTTGTTTTTCATTGTGAGAACCGCGCCGCCTGTCGTGCTCATCCATGTTCCGGTGATGCTCGTCTCAACAGCCCTGGTCTCAGCAGCTTTCTTATCCTCCTTATCCTTCTTCTCTTTCTTCTCCATCTTCTCCATCTTCTCCTGTTTTTTGACAACTTCTGTCTGCTGAGTCTGTTTTTTATCTTTTGAGCCGATATTTTTCGTGAATTTCAAGATAAAGAAAGCCGCGAAAATCAACACGAAAATGATTATAATCAATCTGGTGATGAAGTTACTCGATTTCTTCTTTGAACTGCCTTTTTTCTTCGGCTTGCTTATCGGTTTCTTGCCTTTTTTTGCCATTTTTTTCTTTTTTTAGCTGTTAGCCATTAGTCATTAGCCATTAGCTTTGGTTGTCGACGGATGCTGCTAATGTCTAGTAGCTAATAGCTAATGGCTTTAACGTTGCAAAGATAATATTTTTTTATAAAATAAACGTCAAATATCGCTATAAATTTTGTAATTTTGCACCGAAAATTTAACGACCATGCAGGAAACAATTCTGATTTTAGATTTCGGTTCACAGGTGACACAGCTCATTGGCCGCCGTTTGCGCGAGCTCAACGTCTATTGTGAGATTCATCCATACAACAAAATCCCGGCAATCACTGATGATATCAAAGGCGTAATCCTTAGCGGAAGTCCTTCGTCAGTGCGCGACGAGAAAGCTCCGTTTGCCGACTTGTCGAACATCAAAGGCAAGCTGCCGTTGCTCGGAATTTGCTACGGCGCACAGTTTATGGCGCATCATTTCGGAGGTGAGGTTAACTCTTCGTTGGCAAGGGAATACGGCCGCGCGATGCTGACAGTCGTCGAGGAAGACAACATTCTTTTCCGTGGCGTCTCAAAGACCTCGCAAGTGTGGATGTCGCACGGTGACACCATAGCTCGTCTGCCGAAAAACGCTCATGTCATCGCCAAGACTGACGATGTGGAAAACGCCGCTTACAAAATCGACGGCGAGGACACTTGGGCGGTGCAGTTCCATCCGGAGGTGTTCCACAGCAAGGAAGGCCCGAAGATGCTTGAAAACTTCGCGATGAACATCTGCGGCTGCCACGGCAACTGGACTCCTGACTCGTTTATCGACACCACCGTAGAGGCGATGCGCGCGAAACTTGGAAACGACAAAGTTATCCTGGGACTTTCAGGCGGCGTCGACAGCACTGTGGCTGCGGTGTTGCTCAACAAAGCTATAGGCAAGAACCTGACATGTATCTTCGTCGACAACGGACTTCTTCGCAAAAACGAGTTTGAAGACGTCCTCGATTCATATAAAGACCTTGGTCTCAACGTGATAGGCGTTCATGCCGGCAATCTGTTTTTGAGCAAACTTGCAGGCGTCACCGACCCTGAGGCGAAACGTAAGGCTATAGGCTCGACGTTTATTGACGTGTTCGAGGCTGAAGCCAAGAAGATTGAAGGCGCAAAATGGCTCGCACAAGGCACCATCTATCCTGATGTCATCGAGAGCGTGAGCGTCAACGGACCGAGCTGCAAAATAAAGTCGCATCACAATGTGGGCGGACTTCCTGAGAAGATGAATCTCAAGATTGTGGAGCCGTTGCGCACATTGTTCAAAGACGAGGTTCGTCGTGTCGGGCGTGCTCTTGGCATAAAACGCGAGCTCGTGGGCCGTCATCCGTTCCCGGGACCGAGCCTTGGAATCCGTATCCTTGGCGAGGTGACGGAAGAGAAACTCCGCATACTCCGTGATGCCGACGATATCTTTATCCGTGGCCTGCGTGAGTGGAAGTGCGAGCTGCCGAGTGCGTCGTATCCTAACGAGATGTCCGATAACCTCTACGACAGCATCTGGCAGGCAGGAACGATGCTTCTTCCTGTGAAGAGCGTCGGCGTGATGGGGGATGAGCGTAGCTATGAATACACCATCGCCCTGCGTGCCGTCATATCAACCGACGGAATGACAGCCGACTGGGTGCATCTGCCGTATGAGTTCATGGCTAAAGTTTCAAACGATATAATTAATAAGGTCAAAGGCGTGAACCGCGTGTGCTATGACATCTCGTCGAAACCGCCAGCGACAATAGAATGGGAATAAAATATTACTATTATGACAAAACAAATCAACTGGAAACAGGAAATAATCTCCTACGCCTTCCTCATCTTCGGAAGCGTCTTGTTCGCTGTGGGCGACGTGATGTTCGTTAACCCTTATCACCTCGCGCCGGGCGGTACCTACGGTCTGTCAAACGTCATCAACGCTTTGTACCCGTGGAAAGTGTCACTCTACGCACTATGCATGGACGTGCCGCTGCTTGTTATCGGAACATGGATTCTCGGACCTAAATTCGGATTCAAGACAATCCTCTCGACATTCCTTATCTTCGGATGCACCTTCGTCCTCGAGTCGACATGGGGCTACAAACCTGTCATTTTCGAGTTCATGCATGCCATCGAAGAGGGGCAGACTGTCGACAAGTCGATGCTCGAAATCCTTGGAACCAACATGTATTTCAAACCTGACTACTTCCTGAACACTCTCGTGTCAGGCGGTATCTACGGCCTCGCAATCGGCTTCGTGTTCAAGTCGGGCGCAACATCAGGAGGCAGCGACATCATCTCTATGATTCTGCATAAATATACTAGAATCTCACTTGGAACGTTAGTAATGATAGTTGACTCAATCATCACCTTGACATCACTTCTGCTCGGTCAGATCCGTCTGCCAATCTACTCAATCCTCCTGATTGTGATAGAAAGCAAGATCATCGACTTGGTTGTCGACGGTATCAAGAGCTACAAGACGGCGTTCATCATCACTGATAAGGTTGAAGAAGTCAGACAGTTCATTATCAGCGACTTGGACAGAGGCGGAACATGCTTCGCCGGTACCGGTTTGTTCAAAGGTCAGGAGCGTAAGATGATTTACACCAACCTGAGCCGTACCGACCTGGTGAAACTGAAACTGAGCTTGCGCAGTATCGACCCTAACGCTTTCGTCAATGTGATTGAGAGTGCTGAAGTTATGGGCAACGGCTTCGTGCCGCTCCCACATAATGATAGTAAATGACAAGGAAACTGTTAAATATTGCGATTTGCTTGATATTCCTGGTCTCGGCTGAGGTCAAGGCGCAGGACACATGCCGCGTGGCGCTGATGGTGCCGTTGTATCTCGAACAGGTTGATGAGGCATTCTACAATGCTGAGCCGTCGAATAAGACACTGCTCACGAAGCCGTTCTCGTTCCTGCATTTCTACGAAGGTTTCATGATTGCCGCCGACTCGATGGTGAACAGCCGTAACATGAAGCTCGACCTCAAGGTTTATGATGTGGACAACGACGTCAGAAAGGCCGATTCCGCTATCGTTGACCCTTGGCTCGCGACCGCCGATCTCATTGTCGGACCGTTCTACCTCAAGCCGTTCAACGTGGTCAAGCGGTTTGCTGTCATGAATAATATACCGATAGTGAACCCTATCACACAACGCTCTGAAATTGTTGATAATCAACCGAGTGTGATAAAAGTGAAGCCTTCAATGGATGGTCAGATGGCACCATTGGACAGCTTGATTAAGAACTATTATCATGCCAATAACGTGTTCATTATCAGGGAGAATAAGTATAGCGATACGGCTATTGTCAACAACATCAACGCGATAGTGGAACGCAATATTGACAGTTGCTCGTATGTGCCTAATAATCATATAGTTAAGGTAATCAATAATCATCATAAAAGGTGGAAATATCTTAAAATTGATTTTGAAGAATCGAATTATCTTACCGATAATATCAGTTTAGACATCAATATTTTAAGGCAGAATATCGACGACAGCACTGCATTTGAAAATCGGATTATAAACATCAACTACGAACGCGACAGCTTGAATTTCGTGAGTGATTACGCCTCCGCGATGCGTAACAACCTTTTCATAGTTTACGGAAACGACAAGGTTTATGCCAACGAAATCGTTAATAAGGTGACAAAACTCATTGAAAATTATCCGATTACGGTCATCATGTTGCCTGAATGGAGTAAGTTTACAGGTCTTTTCAACGACAATCTGATGAAGATGCACGCCATTTATTTTGATGCCAATTATCTTGATTGTCAGAATATTAGAGTACAAAGTTTCATCTGTAAGTTCAGAAACAGATACAACACCGAACCGACGGATTACGCATACCAGGGCTTCGATATCGGCTGGTATTTCCTCAATGCCATCAAGGCTTTTGGCTGCAATATGATGGAAAACCTGCCGTATTATGACATTCCTCTGCTTCAGACCCGATTCAAATTCCGCCAGAATGCAGAAAATTCCGGTTATGAGAATACTTTCTGGAACGTTTATCAGTTTAAGGGATATAATAAAGTCGTTTTGAAAACAGGGATATGAGAAATAAGATTTTTATTTCTATATTGTTGATAATCAATATTTTCTTCAGTGCATGCAAAGAAAAAGACGACGCTGTTGTCTCATATTGGCCTGATGGCAAGCTGAAATCCGAATTGCATTACACCGACGGCAAGTTGGATGGCGTCTGCAGGTGGTATTACAGCAACGGCAAGCCTGAGATGGAGGTTACATATTCGATGAATGTGCTTAATGGTGAGTCTACGCGCTGGCACGAGAACGGAAATCTTGAGGAGAAGTCGTGTTACAAAGACAATAAATACGATGGAGTGGTGGAGGAGTACAATGTTTTCGGTGTCTTGACCAAGAAGTCGACTTTCAAGGACGGCGTTTTGAACGGCCCGTATTCCCAATATTACGACAGTGGAAAACCTTTTATGGAAGGCGAATATCTCGATGGCATGATGCATGGCGGCTGGATTATGTATTATTCCGACGGCAGCATTGGCGGTAGCGCGGTTTACGACAGAGGAACAGGCGTTCAGAAGGGCTACAGTGAGGGCGGACTTTATCAAAATGCGGAGATTCACTATAAAAACAACCTGAAACACGGTAGGGAGACGCATTACGATATCGACGGAAATGTCACTGAAATCCTGATTTGGGAAGAAGGAAAATATGTAGGAAACGAGAAATAAAAATATTTTTGAAATTAATTGTTAAATATAAAATAAAGTACTAATTTTGCAGAAAATTTTAAAAGGAAATTCATAACGTATTAATTAACTTTAAATACAAAAGTAATGAAAGTACAAACTATCATGGAAAACCTGGAAAAGAAACATCCAGGCGAAAAAGAGTATTTGCAGGCAGTTCGCGAAGTGCTCGAATCAATTGAAGAAGTTTACAACAAACATCCAGAATTTGAAGCAGCTAAGATCGTTGAGCGTTTAGTTGAACCAGATCGTATCTTCACATTCCGCGTGACATGGGTTGACGACAAAGGTCAGGTGCAGGTTAACTTAGGTTACCGTGTA
>JAGCFU010000013.1 GCA_017649945.1 Bacteroidales bacterium
GCTACGACCGCGTTTCCATTGAACTGTCCGGTTTGCAGGAAGACCTAATAAAGGAAATCGCGAAGCTGCACAAACAGTTGATTATCATATATATAGAGGGTCGACCATTGTTTAAAAACATAGCCGAAGAGGTGGCCGATGCGCTCCTCACCGCCTTCTACCCTGGCGAACAAGGCGGCAACGCCATCGCCGACGTGCTGTTCGGAAACTACAACCCTGCAGGACGCCTACCTATATCGCAGCCTCGCGACACAGGCCAGATTCCGGTATATTATTCACAACCCAAACCGCACGATTACGTAGAATGCGCGAGCACACCTCTGTTCTGCTTCGGATATGGCATGAGTTACACGCATTTTGAATACAATAATCTGATTGTCAACAAATTGAATAACGTCTTAGAAGTCTCGTTCGACGTGAAAAACATCGGCGACTATGACGGCGACGAGGTGGTTCAACTCTATCTCCGCGATGAATACGCCACCATCACACCAGCCGAGAAACTGCTCAAAGGATTCAAACGTGTTTATATTCAAAAATCTGACACTCAACACATTACGCTCACAATTCCGACAGCGAACCTCGAGCCTGGCGAGTTCACTATTATGGTTGGCGCATCGTCGGACGACATCCGTTTGAAAGAAAAAATTGTAATTTAATTTGTTTTTTCAGAAAAATTGTATCTTTGCAATATGGATATGCTCATTTTAGTACCGAAAACGACTAACCGTTTGCACTATATCTTTGACTTGATTATCAAAGACTTACTTGGTATTTCGTTTAAATTTACGACAGATAACGAGACTTTTGCATCTTATAACGGCCCGAAGTTTCATTACGGCAACAACCAGTTTTGGAACGAGCCTTTCCAAAAAGCGACGAACATTCTTTTCGAGCACGACATCACCGAAAAAGAGTTGAAAATCGTTGATTATAAAGATGTTAAGGCGTTTTTCCCAGTCTACAACGAAAAGTCGGTGTTCCCATTCGACATCTTCGCTGCCTCGTTTTACCTTGTGACGCGTTACGAGGAGTACCTGCCGCACATCAACGACAAGCACAACCGTTTTCAGGCCAAAGACTCTATCTTATTCAAAATGAATATGTTAGAGAAGCCGTTGGTCAATATCTGGGCAATCGAATTAGGCAACATCTTCAAGGCTATTTATCCCGATATCCAGCTGAAAAAGAAGTCGTTTAACTTCATCCCGACATACGACGTCGACGCGGCATGGGCATATAAGAACAAAGGCATCTTCAGAGCCGTCGCATCATCGGCACGCGATATCTTAAATCTTGATTTTCAAGAATTTAAAAGAAGATGGCATGTCATCTCAGGCAAGGAGACCGACCCGTTTGACACCTTCGACTATCAGCTTCAGCTTCAGAAAGAGCTCAACCTGCATCCCTTATATTTCATACTTTGCGGAGAATATGACCTCAACGACAAGAACATCTCGTTGAGAAACACCAACTTCCAAAATCTGATAAAACGCCTCGGCGACTATGCGAAAGTAGGCATCCACCCGTCATACAACTCGTATCTCAACAAGGAAAAAGTCAAGATGGAGATTGACAGGCTCTCTAATGTGCTGAACCGCGAAATCACCATGAGCCGTCAGCATTTCCTGCGACTCCGCATGCCGCTCAGCTACCAGATTCTCATCGATTTGGACATCACCGACGACTACACCATGGGTTACGCCACTTTGGCCGGATTCCGCGCAGGCATCGCCGACACTTTCCGTTTCTTCGACCTCGAGCACGACAACGTCACCAACCTCAACATCCACCCGTTCGCCGTGATGGACGGCACAATGCGCGATTATCTCGAGCTTAGCATAGACGAATCGTATGAAAAAGTCACGAAACTCATTCAAGAGGTGAAAAATGTGAACGGAACATTCATACTTTTATGGCATAACGAGACGCTCAGCGGCGAGAAACGCTGGGAAGGCTGGATCACACTCTACAGAAAAATCCTCGACTACGCTTTGGACAAGGCATGATACGCTATTTAACTCATAATCAGATAGATACGCAACGTTGGGATGAATGTATCGCACAAAGTCCCGATGGAAATGTCTATTGCCGGTCATGGTATCTCGACGTGGTGCATCCTAACTGGGAAGCCTTGGTTGAAGACGATTATGAGGCCGTGATGCCCCTAACTGGAGGCAAAAAATTCGGAATAAACTACCTTTTTCAGCCGTTTTTCACTCAAAAATTGGGGATTTTTTCAAAAAACGAGGTCTCAGAAGAGAAGATTGAACAGTTTTTGAATGCTATTCCTGACAAATTCAAGTTTGCGGAGATTAATTGCGTTAACCTTAGTGTCTCTAAAGACTTTAAGGACTCTAAAGTAAGCGCAATAATTACTTCTCACCGAAACATTGAACTTGATTTGAATCAGGATTATTCGGTTTTAAGCCAAAACTATAGCTCCAACACCAAGCGAAATCTCGCGAAAGCGAAAAAAGAAGAATTAAAGATTGTTGAAAACGCTGAGCCATCAGTGATTATAGCGCTTTTCAGGAAAAACAGAGGCAAGGAAATCAAACATTGGGGAGATAAGGAATATGAAAGACTATTGAAACTCGTCGAAACAGCCAAAAAGCATGAGGCATGTTTGATTTTAGGAGTACAAAACCCTGATAATCAAATTGTTGCAGGTGCATTTTTCATGATAAGCCATAACAAAATAGTGTTTCTTTTTTCAGGTTCCGACGAGTCGAACAAAGAGAGTCACGGACTCACGTTTTTGCTCGATTACGTCATCGGGAAATACAGCGGAACTGAAAACATTTTGGATTTTGAAGGCTCTGACAACGATGGATTGGCCAGATTCTACAAGGGTTTCGGAGGAAAAGAAACTTTTTATCACGGATTGACGTTCAACAAATTAAATAAAATTTCTAAATTTGCATTGAAAATTTTAAAACGACATAAAACTTAACAAACTTATGGTAAAAGTCATAGAATTCGGTGCTTCTAACACCATCATCAACAACTACATCGCGGAATTGAGAGACGTCAACGTGCAAGGCGACCGTATGCGTTTCCGCAAAAACCTGGAACGTATAGGCGAGCTGGCAGCTTACGAAATCAGCAAGACCCTTGATTATCAAAAAGTTTGCGTCAGGACACCTCTTGGGGAGAAAGAGATGAACGTTTTGGTTGAACAGCCTGTACTCGCCACCATCATGCGTGCCGGTTTGCCTCTGCATCAAGGATTTCTGAATGTTTTCGACAAGGCCGACAACGCTTTCATCGCGGCGTACAGAAAATATGACAAAAACGAGGATTTTGAGATCCGTATCGAATATTATTCCGCCGCCAATATCGACGGTCGCGTTCTGATGCTTGTCGACCCGATGCTTGCAACAGGCTCGTCGCTTGTGCAGTGCCTCGAGGGTCTGCTTCATGAGGAGATGGTGCCTAAGAAACTGCATCTCGTGGCTGTCATCGCAAGTGCCGAAGGAGTCGACTATGTCAAGAAAAAACTCAGAAACTACGACGCTACATTGTGGGTCGGCAACATCGACGACGAGCTGACAGCGAAGGCATATATCGTGCCAGGACTCGGCGATGCCGGAGATTTAGCATACGGCGAGAAAGAATAAAAGAGGGGCGGAAAGGCTTTCGCCATATTGATAAGAAGGATAAGAAAGGATAAGAAAGATAAGAAAGATAAGAAAGATAAGAAAGGATAAGTATGAGTAATAAAGAAAGTTTCGGTTCAAAATTTGGAATCGTAGCGGCGGCGGCAGGTTCAGCCATCGGATTAGGTAACATTTACCGTTTCCCATGTGAGGCTGGAGCCAACGGCGGCGGCGCATTTTTCATTGTATATCTCGCCATTGTACTGCTCATGGGATTGCCTCTCATGGTGTCGGAGTTCGTCATCGGACGACGCTCGGGTAAAAATCCGGTAGGCGCGTTCAAAGCACTGGCTCCAGAATCAAAAGGCTGGTCAGGAATCGGTTACATGGGCGTTGTTTGCGCGTTCCTCATCCTCGCCTTCTACTGCACAGTGGCAGGCTGGACCATCGACGCAGTCGGGAAATCAATCATCAACTATTATCATGGCTTGGATAAGGATACCATACGAAATGATTTCAACAACTTAATAAATGAGTCGTGGCAACCTATCCTCAGCGAAGGCATCTTCATCTTCCTCACTGCTTTCATTATTGTGAAAGGCGTGACAAAAGGCATTGAGAAATACTCAAAAATCCTCATGCCTATCCTGCTTGGAATTCTGATTATCCTCGGTATCAAATCACTGACATTGCCAGGTGCAGCTGATGGCGTGGAGTTTTTCTTGAAGCCGGATTTCTCTAAAATAACAGGCAAGGTGCTCATCAGCGCACTCGGCCAAGCATTCTTCTCATTAAGTCTGGGAATGGGCTGTCTTATAACATACGGCTCGTATATCGCGAAGAAAGACAACCTCACCTCCACCGCATTCGCTGTGTGCATCAGCGACACTCTCATCGCGGTGTTGGCTGGCATCGTCATCTTCCCGGCGGCGTTCTCATTCGGCATCAAGCCTGAAGCAGGCAATGAGTTGGCGTTCGTCACCCTGCCGATGCTTTTCAACCAGATGGCAGGCGGCTATTTCTTCTGCCTGATTTTCTTCCTGCTTCTGACAATAGCAGCCCTCACATCATCCATCTCTTTGCTGGAAGTGCCGGTTTTGTATCTCACCGAACAGCTGCATATAAGCCGTAAAAAAGCCACTTATTATTCGGCAATCGCAGCGTTTATACTGTGTGTTGTTTCAAGTGAAAGCCTGCACGACGGCTCACCGCTGAAACTTTTCAGACTAAGCGTTTTCGACTCCCTCGACGCATTCACATCAACATTCCTGATGACCATCGGTGGCTTGCTGACTGTCATTTTCCTTGGCTGGAAGATTAAGAAAGCCGATTTTATGGACGAATACACCAACGGCGGCACAGTCAACACGGAATTGAGAAAAATCATTTATTTTATTATAAAATTCCTTGCCCCAGTAGCGATTACATTGATTTTGATTACACAGTTTATCAAATAAAACTTGAACCAAAAATCAAAATTTATGACCGACAACCTTAAAACATTTCTGACATTCTCACGTAGCGAGCGCATCGCAATCATCACCATCGTCTTGATGATTATTATCATATTGATTATCAAACACTTACTAATCACCAATCCACCAAAAAGGACGTATTACTTGCATGATTTGGACTCGATAATCGCGAGAAGGGAAATAATGTTTGACTCCATTAGAATAGCGGATTCAATTAAAAAAAGCAAGGCATGCCTTGCCACAACGGGATATCAAATCACCCCAACAGAAAAGCATCGTACTTCAACGGAAAATGTAAATAAATCAAAAACAACCCGTAAGGACAAGGCATGCCTTGTCCCAACTAATGAGGTATGCGAAGTCCTCGACCTCAACGTCGCCGACACCACGCTTTTGAAACAACTGCCAGGCATCGGCAGCTCGTTCGCGAAACGCATAGTGACTTATCGCGATAAACTGGGCGGTTATTGCGAGACAGAACAACTGCTTGAAGTATACGGCATGGACGGCACACGCTTTGAAGGTTTCAAAAATCAGTTGAAAATCGATTCGTCATTTACTCCTAATAAATTGAGAATCAACCAAGATGCGTTTAAAGTTTTGTTAAAACACCCTTATCTCGAATTCGACGACGTGAAGAAAATCGTGAATCACCGCGAACAAAAAGGAATGATTGCATCGTGGGAACAACTGAGGAAAGTCGTTGGCGACGCAATCAATCCAAAATTACAGTATTATATTGATTATCAATAATCAACTACCGTATGCGTGCATTCCGCCGAGAAGGTTGACGCCGAAATACGTCATCAGCACGGTGAGGAATGCCAAAATATTGAAAATGTGGAAATTCAAAGGTTTCTGTAGACCAGGAGTCATGTTTTTGTGCAACGCGATGGCGTAAACCATCAACGTTATCAGCGACCACGTCTCCTTCGGATCCCATGCCCAGTAAGTGCCCCATGAGATGTTTGCCCACACAGCGCCAATCATGATACCGAGTGTCAGGCACATCACCGCAGGATAGTGCATCGCATGCGAAATATCGGCCATACGTGTTACAGCAGGCATCGAGTCTTTATTGAAAATCCTGATAATCACAGCGGCCAAGCCGTTTATCAACATGAAAGCGAGCAAGGCGTATGCAATCATAATCACTGCGACGTGCATGCCAAGCAGTGGCGACGAAAGCACCGGCACCAAAGGCGTGATTTTCGGGTTTTTCGAACTCATCACCGCGACCAGCATCATCAAACCGCAGACTATCAAACCCGTAGCGACAACATTAACGCCATCGGTTTTCTTGCGTGAAGCCATGACACCAGCTATCAGAAGCGACACCCAAGCCATAAAATGTTGAGTCTCAGCACTTTTCGTCAACGGGATATATCCAGCCACAATCCAACGCAATATTATTAAAAATGTCAAGAAGACAAAGATTATCCAATTTATTGATAATGAAGCATTTGCGATGAATTTAGACATCTGTTTTCCAATCGCCGTGAAGACGCAGAATATCACGAAAAACACTATTCCGAAAAACAATGAAAGATAAGCGACATAATTGTATTTTGCCCAGACATTGTAGATTTTCTCGGTTTTGAAGCGGAAATCCGAAGGCAACGATGTCGTTCCGTCGGCAGCAATTCCGTTTTTCCTTTGGTAAGCCTTGATTTTTGCCAATGTCTCCGAAAGTGTAGCAAAATCCTGTTTTACAACGAGCTCATTAAGGTAACCCATTGATTTTCTGATAAATATCCATTCATCATCGCTTAATTTTTCAGGCAAATTGTCATTCGGACTCAGCCATTTCACCGTTCCGTCGGGCTGTTGGCAAGGATAAATCTTCGTCAAGGCACCGGTCTGGAACGACTCGACAAGATGTTTCACTTCGTCACGCTTACTCACCTGACGTTCAGTGCCTTTCCAATATGTCGGGTAAAACATCCATCCGGCAAGCACCTGTTCTGGCGTGAAGCCCTGATAGGTAGTACTTCCGTAAAGTTTCACGGTAAAATCCTTCGCAAACGTCTGCATTGGCGAGATTCTTCCGCCATAATAGATGTAAAGGTTGCCGATTTCAGCCGCTACGTCTTTCGGCAACGTCTTGAGTTCATTGGCATTGGCAACCGGAGCTATCATCATTATCAGCAAGATAGCAATAGTTTTCGCATATTGCGGTACTTGTTTTCCAACGATATTTTTAATAAAAATCACCAGCATCGATATTGCCAAAAGCAAGTAACCCAAATAAGTCACGGCGATGCCCCAAGGATCGTGCTGAACAGTGAGAGTGCAGCCTTTCAGGTCCTCGTCGAAGTCTTCGTTAAAGAAACGGAATCCTTTGTATTTCAAGATGTTATTCATCGAAATCATATCTTCTTTGAGGATATTGCCATCGTCGTCAGTGAGTGTCACGTATGAAACATAATCGGCATGCGACATGGTGCCAGGGTAATAGACAATGTCAAATTTATGCAGTTTGACAAAAAACGGCAAATCGCCTTTAACCGGTTCATTTTCAACAAAATGCATGCTAAAATTCTGACTTGTAGTATAGGTCAGGAAGCCGCCGAGCAGAATCAGCACTATCGCTATATGAGTGCCGAAGACAGCAGGATTTTTCCAGGTTGTCTCTTTAATGATGCTGAAAACCAGCGAGGCGGCGAATATGAACAACAATGTCACGAACCACCATTTGTCATAAAACGGAGTTTTCACTAAAGTGCTGACTATCAATGTGAGGATAGTTATAATCCACACAATTAACGAGATTCGATGGATATTAGTTTTCATGATTAAATTTTAACATGCAAAAATACTTATTTTTTAAATTGCTTCAATAAATTTCACTACAGCGTCCCTGTCGGTTTTCGACAGTTCGCGGAACTTCTCCACTGTTCGGCGTGCGTCGCTCTGTGGGTTTCCGTGCCACATGATGGCCTCTATCACCGTTTGTGCGCGGCAGTCGTGTAATCTGTCGCTTGAGCCTGTGCATATAGCCGATAGTCCGCGACCCCAGAGTGGCGTTGTGCGACACCATCCTGTGCGAATGTCGTTTTCCATGTGGAGCTTATGCTGGATATAGTCGCTGTAAGGCCAAATCTTCTGATGCGGATAACGAGGCAATCTCGAATCGGCCGTTGAGAAGAAGCCAGCAGGGTCGGTAAACACATCGTCGCCAGTGGTCCACGACGGACGATGGCAATAAGCACAGCCTAAACTGGAAAACAATTCCTTACCACGTTGAACCTCAGAGTCATCGAGATTACGGGCGGCCGGGACAGCCAATCCACGGTGCCACACCATGAAGTTGACATAATCCTCGTCTTCCATTTCTGGAACCTTGAGTTCGTCAGGAATCTGGTCGTTCATCATAAGGTAGTTATAGATATCCGTTTCCACATTTCCCGTAAGGTTAAACTGTGGAAAATAGTTGTAAAACTCAGCTTTCACGTCAGGGTCTTGCGAAGCTTTGAGTGCATAAGCGCTCGTCATGTAATGTCCCATCTTGGTGCGGTGCGTCACGTTAGTGATGTTCCAGATGGCGTTGGCACCAGGAGCATCCTGCAGAGGACCGCGTGTGAGTGCGTAAGTGTAGCGTTTCGGGTGGTTTGTGTTGCCGTAAAGACCTGTCGGAGCCCAGTCGTTGCCATCCCACATCGCAGGGTTGATGCCATTTTTCATGTACCCGTCATTGAATTCCTTCTGATACTGAGCTTTCAGCGAGTCATCGGGGATAGCATCAATCAAGCCTGTGCCGTAGATACCTATTGTCGACTCAAGACGGCACACGAAATCGCCGTAAGAGATAGGACTTCCGCCCACTTCAAGAGGCACGTAAAAGGCATCTTCAGGAATGTAGACCTCAGGATAAGTGAGGTTATACGTCTCGCCGTCCGCGAACCTGTTACCCCATTCGTCGGTGTAGTTGAGCCAAGTAATCTGAATCTTCGTCTCATCTAGAGGAGCCTTGAAAGGCGCGACAGCCTTAGTC
This sequence comes from Bacteroidales bacterium, assembly GCA_017649945.1. GTDB lineage: Bacteria > Bacteroidota > Bacteroidia > Bacteroidales > F082 > Limimorpha. The sequence continues at coordinate 9,072 of JAGCFU010000013.1, forward strand.
TGAGGCATGCCTGTGTATGAGCTCAGATAGGTGTCGTTACGGTCGGTGAAGACAAGCAGATATCCGTTGCCCCAGTCGTCGGCACGATAACGGTCCATGCGCATGCCGTGACCGTATCCAGGATGGCAGGCAATACAAGAGCTGCGGATGTAAAGTGGTCCCAAGCCATTGAAAGGCTCGTTGTTTTGGGTGTAAGTGCGCTCGAAGAAATACTCGCCGTACTTGAACTGTGACGTCAATCCAGCCTGCACCGTGGCAGGTGTAGGGTCTTCGTAAGCCGACTGTGTGTTGTTGAAAGTGGTGCCCAGCTCACCGCCGGCATAGGTGCCTTCCATTACAGTAGGAGATGGCGCCGGAGATGGTGCGCTCTTGGTCTCTTTCTTGCATGAGGCCATTCCGAAAGCCAAGAGCCCCACTGCCGCAAATACTGTTAAATAGTTGATTTTCATCATATTAAATAGTTTAGAATTTATAATCGACTACAAATCATTGATAGCACTTTTAGCTTCCGAGAGGACATCAGACAATGTCTGGCATGCCTCCATCGCCTCGCCAGCGCTTGCATCGCTGTAATTCAGGACGAAAGGTACCGCCATGCCGTTGATTTTTGCAAGGGCATTGTCAATAGCCTCTGTAATCCTGTTATCTAACTGAGAATCAACGCTTTTAACAAATGCATGCAACGACTTGCTTTCATCACGTTCGCCTTCATTGCCGCCCATGTAAGCGTTTTTAATGGATGTGACGTTGTCATAAAAATCGATGATTGACTTCTGGCTGTAGGGCGATTCGACGTATGTAGGGTCCTCGCCGGTGTGCGGCTTGCCAATCTTCGATGTTCCCACCTCGTCTGATATATCAATGCTGCCGTCGATGATTGCCTGAAGCGCGTTGGTGAGTGTCGGATAGGTGCTTCCTGCCTTACCAGCGTTGCGCATATTATCACCGTAGCTGTTGTCGCTACCATTGACAGTGGTGTTAAGCTCCAGTTCCTCCATCTTCTCACGGTGTGTCGCCGGCGCGTTGTCGCCAAGCCAGCTCACTTCAAGTTGGAAGCATCGGTTACGGAGGTCGCCGGCAACAGCCACAGAGTAAATCATCTCATCATTGGTGAAGTCAGCGACGTTTCTCGGTTGGCCGTCACGGAACAGGACGTATTCGATACCATGGAAGCCAAGGAGAGCGTTGCCAAGCTGCTCGCCAGCGATGACGTCACCGTCGTCAGCGTCAAGATTGGCTATCATGCTCGGACTTGCCATCAAAGTGTTGAAAGAGGATTCATCAAGCGGCCACGAGTCGATGTGCGGGTCGATACCGAAGTCGGAAGCGGCACCGAACAAAAACGCCTCGCTCATCTCCCACCAGTGACGTGCCTCAAGGAAAGTGGCGCAGGCTTGGTTGACATTAGCCTGAGTCATGTCGTTTTTCAAAGTCTTCAAATCACTGACGAGCTCATCGGTGTAAAGCGCCAACTTGGTGTAAGTCGGACTCACGGTATGGTCGAGAAACTGGTTGATGATGGCGACTTTCTCAGCATCGTCGTTGGTTGGTTCATTTGAGCTGCTGCTTTTCTTGCAGCTGTTAAAAGTTAATGCCAGCAGCATTGTAGCTGTCAAAAGCATTGCATTTTTAAAAAGTTTTTTCATTGTATTATTTATTTAATAAAAAATCCGCTGTAAGCCACCCCCAATGATAGCATCGGTTCGGTGTTGTATTGCTCTTTGAGGAAACGCTGGGCATATTCAGCCTTGATGACCACCTGTTTTATCGGATAATAGTTCAAACCGAGGGTCATCACGTGGCGCTCGGTCCATTGATAATCTGTGAGAGCGCCCTCGTAAGGGATATAGCTGTCATAATAATCATATCTGCCAAAGATAAAAAGCCTGCGGTCGTCCATATTTTTCATTAAATTGAAGATATCATACGCTATTTCACCTCCGATAGCCACCGCCTCCTCGCCCACCAGCGAACGCGGATAAGGCGAGAAACTCTGATGGTTCTGGTTTTTATTGTATGCCGATATGATGTCGGCGTCGTTGAGATGACCGTAATCGAGGTTACCTCTTATAATAAGGTATTTGCAGTTGTAATCAAACTCGGCGGTACCGATGAGCAGTGTGCCTTTCACGTTTTTGTATTTGTCGGATTCGTTGGTCACGATGTCGTTGTTGAAGGTGTTTCCGATGTAGCCGCTCACGCCTATATGAAGGTTCTTAACTGAGTAATTATCAATGCGTAACGCATAAGCGAGGTTGTTCGCCACACGAAACTCATATGCCGAAGCGGAGCCGTTTTTCACCCAGTTCGCATTGTCAAACATATTCGAGTTCAAGACTGGAACCACAAGGGCTTCGTAGCGCCATTTCCCTATTTTTCCCCATACGCTGATGCCCGTCTCATGCCATGTGCAAGGCAAAATAGTGAGTTCGCCTTCTGGACGATAGCAGGTGAAAAATTGCGTAGGAAGATGTGCGCTGTTGGTTTGTCCTACTGGCACAATGATATGTCCCATTCTGATATTCAATACTTTACTGAAAGATTTCTGAATCCAGAACTGTTCAAGCGCCACCTCGCCGCCACGTTCAATTTCGTGTTCAAACTCGCCTGTTTCCTCTGGTTCCATTTCCACCGCGACCTCATTACCGCCGTGCTCAAACTCTATCTCGCTGCCCATAGTCCAGCCATTACCGAAATCGTAGCCGATATTTATCACCACATGCGGCAAGTCGATTCTGCCATGACCTCTGGCGTTTTTATAACGGTCGGGATGCGAGTAACGAAACATGTTGTCGCTGTAAAAATGTCGGGTGTAAACCGCCTCGCCATATCCTCCAACCGTTAATTTTGATTTTGTAACTTTTTGATTCTCAATAGAAATAGTATCGTTTTCAGCAGTCAGTGCATTTCCTGTCAAGGAGAAAGAAATCAAAACCGTGAAAGCAAAAAATGACAACAAAAACCTTTTCATTTCCTAAAAAATAACCGTTTATTCATGATGCGAAAGTACTTCACATAACAAAACGTCGGGGTCATCATTTTTAGGGATTTTTGGTTTTGGGAGTCATCATAATTGGTGATGAGATTAAAAAATTATTTGTATATTTGCACCAATAAACATTCTTTTTATGTCAAAATCTACCGATTCCACACCAAACCGCACCATACGCAAGGCCTCTCTCCCCAAAGATAGCGAGAGGCTGATGGAAGTCTTCACCGCAGCTAAAAACATCATGGCAGCTGACGGCAACGTGAAACAATGGACCGACGGCTATCCATCGCTGGATATTGTGCAGTCTGACATTGATAAAGACGGCGGTTTCGTGGTTGAAGACGATGGGAAAATTGTGGCTTATTTCGCCTTTCTGCCATCGCCGGAACCGACATATGATAAGATTTATGACGGCAAATGGCTCGATGACACAAAGCCTTACCATGTCATCCATCGCATCGCGAGTTTTCCTGAGGCGCATGGCATCTTCCAAAGCATCATGGAGTTCTGCTTCGCTAAAGAGCGCAACATCCGCATCGATACGCATCGCGACAACAAAATAATGCAGCATAATATCGAGAAACACGGTTTCAAATATTGCGGAATCATTCATCTCGCCAATGGCGACGAACGTTTAGCATATCAGAAAATGACTGAAAAGAAAAAGCTTTCCCTCACCGCCCAGATCGGTATCGCACTCGTACTGGCAGTTATAGCCGGCGTGCTGCTGCACGACCATGCCTCGTTTGTCAACACATATATCAAACCTTTTGGAACAATATTCCTTAATTTATTGAAGTTTATCGTGGTGCCGCTGGTGCTCTTCTCCATCATGGCAGGCATACTCTCGATGAACGATGTTTCGAAAGTGGGCAAGCTCGGACTACGCACCTTGATATATTTTATTGTTACAACACTCTTCGCGGTAGCGCTCGGACTGATAGTGCCGAGTCTGGTGAAAGGCTTTCTGCCCACAATAAAAATCAGCACAACAGCTATAACCCAGACCATCGAAACACCGAAATTGTCGGTGATGGACCAGATAGTCGCCATGTTTCCCGACAACCTCCTAACACCCGTGAGTTCAATGGCTATGATGCAAGTCATTGTGATTGCGCTATTTTTCGGCATCGCCATGGTGCATATAGGCGAGAAAGGCGAGATTGTACGCAAGGTGACGCTCAGCTTCAATGACGTGGTGGGCAAGATTCTGGAATACATCATGGCATTAGCCCCAATTGGAGTATTTTGCATGCTGACACCTGTTGTCGTGGAAAACGGTCCCGCAGTGCTTGGCTCCTATGCGGCATTGCTGGCATTGGCATATTTCTGCTTCGTAGTACATGCAGGACTGGTTTATTCCTTCGCAGTGTGGATCTTAGGCGGCCTCTCCCCTCTCAAGTTTTTCAAAGGCATGCAACCTGCCATGTTATTCGCCTTCTCCAGCGACTCGTCGGTGGCAACGTTGCCTTACTCAATGCAATGCACTGAGAAATTAGGCGTCAGTAAAGATATCGGACGTTTTGTGCTTTCGTTAGGCGCTACCATCAACATGGACGGCGTAGCAATCTATCTCGGCGTGGCATCGGTGTTCATGGCAAACTGCTGCGGCATCGACCTCACCATGAGTCAGTATATGGCAATAGCCTTCGCATCAACAATAGCTTCTATCGGCACTCCAGGAATCCCGGGCGGCAGCTTGGCACTGATGGCTATGGTGTTCGCCTCGGCAGGCATCCCTGTTGAATGCGTGGCAGTAGCCGCAGGCATCGACCGTATCATCGATATGGGCCGCACAGTGATGTCTATCACCGGCGACGCCTCCTGCGCAGTAGTGATGCAAAAAACACTAAAGTCTAATGCCTGAAATACCTCGGTTGCGTCAATTCTTCCTTCGGAGGCTCGGGAACATCCCAATAATTATCGGAATCATCTGAGGAATCTGAGTCATCAGCATCGTCATTTTTTTCTTCCCGTTGAGGGCCTTCGTTACGATAAACTATAGCAAAAGCTATTCCCATTATGAAGCCGGCGAGATGCCCTTCCCAAGAGATGTGATTGTCGATGGCATATTTCGGATAAAGTCCCCAGACGAGGCTTCCGTAAAGGAAAATCACAAGAAACGAGACAATGACAAGGCTTTTGTTGCGTCTGATGAAGCCGCTGAGCATCAGAAAAAACGCCAAGCCGTAGATGAGAGCGCTCGCCCCGATGTGGACGCCGCCACGAGCGCCGCACCATGTCAGCAAGCCCGTGGAAAACATCAAAAGAAGACAAATCTTGGTGGCTATCGGACGATAAAAATAATACAAACAAGCACCTAACACGATGATTGGCAAGGTGTTAGCGTAAAGATGACTCCAACTTCCGTGAAGGAAATGAAACAGAACAATGCCTGGGATGCCGTCGGTTTGCAACGGCTTGATACCAAGAAAAGAGAAGTCAAGATTAAATACCACCTCGACGCATTTCACAATCCAGATGAGGACGACAAAGCCTATCGGAACGATGAAACTGCGCAGAAGACGTTGCCTTTCCTCCCTGACATCGCCGCTGTTCATCAGTTGGTTTTGAATTTGTAATGAATCTCCTTCAGTTCCTCGTTGGCTTTCGCGATTTTTTTCTTCAGGTTTTCCTTGTAGTTGACAACCTGTTTGGCTATCGAGGCGTCGCCTACCGCGAGAATCTGAGCCGCCAAAATCGCCGCATTCAAAGAGTTGTTAATACCCACCGTCGCCACCGGGATTCCAGGAGGCATCTGCACTATCGAGAAGAGCGCGTCCATGCCGTCGTTGCCCGATTTTACCGGGATTCCGATGACAGGTATCGGTGTCATTGCCGCTATCACACCAGGCAGATGTGCCGCCATTCCAGCCGCCGCGATAATCACCTTGATGCCACGTTTCTGGGCGTTTTTAGCGAACTCTTCGACCAATTCAGGCGTGCGATGCGCACTCAAAGCGTTCATCTCAAACGGTATCTCCATCTCATCGAAAAACGTCAGCGCCTTCTCCAAAACCGGCAAGTCCGACGTGCTTCCCATAATTACACTTACTAACGGATTCATATTTCAAAAATATTTTTTGCAAAGTTACTAAATTAATTTTTATTTTTGCAAAAGTTAATAATTTTTAACATAAATATATAACACTTTGACTATGAGTATCATAAGAGTTTCCGACAAAGATTTTGCACCTTTTATCCCACAAGAGAAAATTGAAAATGAAATTCATCGCATCGCCACTGAAATAAAGCGTGACATGATGGACAAGGAACCGCTGTTTCTCGTCATGCTCAACGGCGCTTTCATGTTTGCCGCCGAGCTGTTCAAGAGCCTCGACATGCCTTGCGAGATGGCGTTTGTGAAGTATAAAACTTACGTCGGGACGCACAGCACTGGCAAGCCTAACGAGCTGTTAGGCATTGAACCTGAAAAGATTAACGGCCGCAACATCGTCATTGTGGAAGACATCGTCGATTCAGGCTTCACCATGAGCGAGTTACTTAAAGACCTTAATAAAAAAGGCGCGAAAAGCATAAAAATCGCCACCATGATGTTCAAGCCGAAAGCTTTGAAATACGACCTCAAAATGGACTATGTCGGCATGGAGATCGGCAACGATTTTATCGTCGGCTACGGCCTCGACTACAACGAATACGGACGAAATCTCAAAGAAATCTATAAAATTGTTGAATAATGAATATCATACTTTTTGGACCTCCAGGTGCTGGCAAAGGCACTCAGTCACAACAACTTAAGGAAAAATACAACCTCACCTACCTCTCAACAGGCGACATCCTCCGCGAAGAGATGGCTGCCGAAACAGAAATCGGCAAGAAGGTGAAGGACATCATCAGCAAAGGCGGCTTGGTGTCAGACGAAATCGTCGTTTCAATCATCAAAGGAAGAGTAGGCGCGAACCTGAAATCTGCCGGATTTTTGTTTGACGGCTTCCCACGCACAGTGAAACAGGCCGAGATGCTTGACGAAATCATGAAAGGTTTCTCACTGAAAATCAATGCTGTTTTGAGTCTTGAAGTACCTGAGGAAATCCTCATCAACCGTATGCTCGAACGCGGCAAGACAAGCGGTCGCGCTGACGACAACATCGACAGCATCAAACATCGTTTCGTGGAATACAAGGAGAAGACAGCTCCTGTCCTCGATTACTACAAGAAACAAGGCAACCTCATCGGAATCAACGGTGTCGGAGAAATCAGCGAGATTTTCGCAAACCTTTGCAAAGAAATTGACAAAATAAGATAAGAAGGATAAGAAAGGATAAGGAGGATAAGATGGATAAGGAAGATAAGGGCTTATCCGCCGAAGGCTCTTATCCTTCTTATCAGCAAGCGCTTATCCATATAAATATGAATTACCCCTATTACAGTGGCGTTGCGGTACCGGTTTTCTCGCTGAGAAGCGATGAAAGTTGCGGCATCGGCGAGTTCCTCGACCTGAAGAAGCTCGCTGACTGGTGTGTTGCCACAGGTCTGAAAATGATTCAGATTCTGCCGATTAACGACACCACGACAGACGGCGGCTGGGACGATTCATATCCTTATAAGTCGATAAGCACCAAGGCGTTACATCCTATTTACCTCAACTTGGAGCGCGTCGGGATTTTGAAAGATGAAAACGACAGAAAGCGTTTTCATGAACTGAAAAAAGAACTCAACGCCAAGGAATTCGTCGATTATCCTGAAGTTTTCAAGGCGAAGATGTGGTATTTGCATAAAATCTACGACCAGAAACGCGGACGCAAACCTGATTTTTACGAGTTTTTGCAAATTCATTGCGACAGGCAACTCTCTGAAGCCGTTGATTATCTGCATGAGAAAGGCATCATGCTGAAGGGCGACCTCCCCATTGGCGTGAACCGTGACAGTGACGATGTGAAGCAGAATCCGCATCTTTTCAACTTGGACATGGAAACCGGCGCTCCGCCTGACGGCTTCGCGCCTCAGGGACAAAACTGGGGATTCCCGACCTATAATTGGACTGCGATGGAGAAAGAAGGCTTCCAATGGTGGAAGGAACGCGTGGCTTGGTTCAAAAAATATTTCGATGCCCTGCGCATCGACCATATCCTCGGCTTTTTCCGTATCTGGGAGATTCCAAAAGGCAGCCCCGATGCAAGTTACGGACATTATTCGCCCGAAAACCCGAAATTATGGGAGATTGAAGGACGGAAACGGTTGAAAACAATTTTCGGTGACAAACCATTGTTAATCTGTGGTGAAGACCTCGGCATGGTGGCTCCATGCGTGCCTGGCGTGATGCGAGAATTGGGCATCCTTAGCCTCGAGGTGCAACGAATGCCGAAACAAAGCGTCCGCCCGTTCAGCGACCCGCGCGAGAACCCTTATCTCAGCGTCGACACCACCGGAACGCACGATATGCCTACGATTCGCGGATGGTGGGAACAAGACCGTGAACGCTCAGCGCGTTTCTACCACGAGATGCTGCATCATACAGATAACCCGCCGTATTTCTGCGAGCCATGGGTGTGCCAGGAAATTGTGGAACAGCACTTCAACAGCAGCTCACAGTGGGTCATACTCCCGATTCAGGATTA
>JAGCFU010000019.1 GCA_017649945.1 Bacteroidales bacterium
CAATCGGTTCAGAGAAATCAAAAGGTACAAAGGTGTTCGCATTGGCAGGTCAGATCAACAACGTCGGTCTTATCGAGGTTCCTATGGGAACAACACTCCGCGACATTATCTACGAAATCGGTGGTGGTATCAAGGGTGGCCGTAAGTTCAAAGCCGTTCAGACCGGTGGTCCTTCAGGCGGCTGCTTGACAGAGAAACACCTCGACACAGCTATCGACTACGATTCATTGATGGCAGCAGGCTCAATGATGGGCTCTGGCGGTATGGTCGTTATGGACGACACATCATGTATGGTTGCTATCGCTAAGTTCTATCTCGAGTTCACATGCGAAGAGAGCTGCGGTAAATGCTCACCATGCCGTATCGGTAACAAGAGAATGCTCGAAATCCTCAACAAGATCACAGAAGGCAACGGAACAATGGACGACCTCCAGGAGCTCCGCAACCTCGCAGCTGTTATCAAAGACACAGCATTGTGCGGTCTTGGTCAGACATCACCTAACCCGGTATTGTCAACACTCGACAACTTCTGGGATGAATACGTTGAGCACGTCGTCGACAAGAAGTGCCGCGCTGGTGTCTGCAAGAAACTCATGAACTACGTCATCGACAAGGAAAAATGTATCGGCTGCGGCAAATGCGCCAAGAACTGCCCTGCAGAAGCCATCTCGAAGACCAACTACATCGCCGAAGGTCACAAGCTTCCTTCAATGGAAATCGACACAACGAAGTGTATCAAGTGCGGTGCATGTATGAGTGGATGTAAATTTGATGCTATTTCTGTCAAATAAAATAGAGGAGGAGAAAGATATGATTAATGTAACAATAGATAACAAACAGATTCAGGTCGCAGAAGGCACAACAATTTTGAAAGCTGCCCGTCAGGCCGGTATTCATATTCCTACCCTCTGCTATTTCGAGTTGGCAGGAATGAACTTTGAGAACAAACCAGGTGGATGCCGTGTTTGCGTTGTCGAGATCACAAAGGATTTCAACGGCAAACCGCGTCGTAACCTTGCTCCAGCTTGCGCTACAGACTGCGTCGAAGGTATGGAAGTTCTCACACACAGCGCCCGCGTCATCAACGCACGCCGCACTGTCGTTGAGCTGATTCTTTCAGACCACCCGACAGACTGCTTGACATGCGCTAAGTCAGGACAGTGCGAACTCCAGAAGCTCGCTCAGAACCTCGGTATCCGCGACATCCCATTCCATGGCGAACAGTCGACATACCGCAAGGATATGTCACCTTCAATCGTGCGTGACATTGACAAATGTATCATGTGCCGTCGCTGCGAGAACGTATGTAACAACATCCAGACAGTCGGTGCTTTGTCAGCTGTGAACCGTGGCTTCCAGGCCGTCGTCGCTCCAGCTTTCGAGCAGGACCTCATGGATTCACCATGCGTCATGTGCGGTCAGTGCGTCCAGGTGTGCCCAGTCGGCGCTTTGAGCGAGGTTGACGACACACGCGCTGTCATGGCAGCTATTAACAATCCTAAGAAGACCGTCATCGTCAACACAGCTCCTGCAACACGTGTCGCTCTCGGCGAAGAGTTCGGCATGCCGGCAGGTACCATCGTCACAGGCCAGATGGCAGCAGCATTGCGCCGCCTCGGCTTCGACTATGTGTTCGATACAGACTTCACCGCTGACTTGACCATCATGGAAGAAGGTACAGAGCTCCTCGGCAGAATCAAGAAGTTCATGGCAGGCGACAAGTCAGTGCGTCTCCCTATCTTGACATCATGCTGCCCAGGTTGGGTCAACTTCTTCGAGCACAACTTCCCGGATATGCTTGACGTTCCTTCAACAGCTAAGTCACCTATGCAGATGTTCGGCGCTGTCGCAAAGAACTACTGGGCAGAGAAGATGGGCATCAAGAGAGAAGACCTCGTCGTCGTTTCTATCATGCCTTGCTTGGCAAAGAAATACGAAAGCAAACGTAAAGAGTTCTACAAAGACGGTAACCCGGATATCGACTACGTCCTTTCAACACGTGAGTTGGCTCGCTTGATCAAGCAGTTCAACCTCGACCTTAAGGACATGCCATCAGAGGATTACGATGATCCGCTCGGCGAGTCAACAGGTGCTGCTGTCATCTTCGGTGCAACAGGTGGTGTTATCGAGGCAGCTGTCCGTACAGCATACGAGGTATTCACAGGCAAACCGTTGCCAAAGATCGACTTCACAGAACTCCGTGGTATGGACGGTATCCGTGACGCTTGGGTTGACTTTGCAGGCACCCCAATCCACATCGGTATCGCTCACGGTCTGGCAAATGCACGCAAGCTCCTCGAGAGAGTACGCGAAGGCAAAGAGCAGTTCCACGCTATCGAAGTCATGGCTTGCCCAGGCGGTTGCGTCGGTGGAGCTGGTCAGCCATATCACCATGGCAACAGTGAAATCATCAAGAAACGTACAGAGGCTATCTATCGTGAGGACCTCGGCAAACCGATCCGTAAGTCACACGAGAATCCTTCAATCAAGAAGATCTACGCTGAGTACTTTGGTGAACCATGCGGCCACAAGTCACATGAACTGCTGCATACACACTATTTCGACAAGTCAGAACATGTTGAGATTAGCGAAAAATAATTGTTGAAAAATTAAAAATTGAATATTATGGCAGTTATTAAATTATCAGAAGATAAAATCAACTTCATCAAGAATGTTTGCAAATCATTCCGCAATGACGGTGGTGAAGTTATCAACGTGCTTCACAAGGTTCAGGGTGAGTACGGCTACCTCTCAGCAGAAGTTCAGGAACTCGTCGCTAAGGAGTTGAACATCCCTGTATCAAGAGTTTACGGTATCGTTTCATTCTATTCATTCTTCACCATGACTCCAAAGGGCAAGCACCCGATTTCAGTTTGCTTGGGTACAGCCTGCTACGTGCGTGGTGCTGAGAAGGTTTTGGATGAGTTGAAACGTCAGCTCGGCGTTGAAGTCGGTGGCACAACACCTGACGGAAAGTTCTCATTGAACTGCCTCCGTTGCGTGGGCGCCTGTGGTCTTGCTCCAGTCGCTATGATTGGTGACAAGGTTTACGGCCGTTTGACACCTGACAAAGTCAAAGAAGTTTTGGCTGAGTACAACGATTAATAAGATACCTTATTAATTAATATGAAATGTAGGGGCGAAAAAGGTTTCGCTCCTACATTTTTTTTGTATCTTTGTAACCAAGAACATAATTCATTATTTATTAAATCTTTAAAATAAAATTTTATGAAATCTGATCAAAGTAAATTAGAAAAAGTTGATTTTAATGAAAATCACGTTTACAATTCGGTGAGAAGTTTTGTCGTTGAGGCAAGACGTGAAATCTACAAATCTGTTAACGAGGCTATGGTTTTAGCTTATTGGAACATAGGCAAAACCATCTACGAGGCCTGTGGGGAATCGGACCGTGCGGCATACGGTCAGCGCATTTTGAATTATATTTCGGATAATTTGACGAAAGAGTTCGGGAGTGGGTTTACAGTAGCTAACTTGCGCAATATGAGACAGTTTTATTTGATGTTTCCAAAACGCTACGCACTGCGTAGCGAATTGAGTTGGACGCATTACAGACTATTGATGCGAGTGTCGAATGAAGATGCAAGAAACTTTTATGCCAATGAATCTGTAAAATCCGGATGGTCATCGCGGCAACTGGAGCGGCAGATAAATACTATGTATTATCAGCGGATTCTGGCAAGTCGTGATAAGGACAGTGTAGAGGCTGAGATTCAGAAAACTGAACCTAAACCAGAATATGAGTATATTATCAAAGACCCTTATGTTCTTGAGTTTCTTGATTTGCCAAAGAACGAGCATTTTTATGAATCTGATTTGGAACAGGCTTTGATTGACCATTTGCAGAAATTTATGATGGAGATGGGACGTGGATTCTCGTTTGTAGCACGGCAACAGCATTTTAATGTTGACGGCAGGCATTTTTACATTGACTTGGTTTTTTACAATTACATTTTGAAATGTTTCGTGCTCGTTGATTTGAAGACTGGCGACCTGACGCACCAGGATCTGGGACAGATGCAGATGTATGTGAATTATTATACTCGTGAGATGATGAACGAAGGCGACAATCCACCGATTGGATTGCTGCTATGCGCAACAAAAAGCGACACTTTAGTAAGGATGACATTGCTAGAAGACAATAAACAGATTTATGCTGCGAAATACATGCCGTATTTGCCGACGGAGGAGGAATTAAGACGTGAATTGAATTTTGATGGTTTTAAAAAACTGAGTTTGTAGAAAAAACTCCAAACTTCACACTCCACACTTCAAACTTCAAACTTTTTTTGTATCTTTGCAGAAAACTTAAACGACATATTATGTAGAAAAAACGACATATTGACATATAAATAGCGGTTCGAAGCTATTCTTGATACCCAAATTTCCACAAAATCCTGAAAAGGACACACTAATCAAGAATAAGTTTACGAAGCGTCATGTTCGTGGCGTGGAATGACTTGTTGGATTAGTGTGGGCGTGGAAACCCAGGGTATCAGGCAAGATTTACTTCCACGCCTTTTTTATGTCGTGTTAACAACCTTTAACGTAGCATGGCAACTAACGAAGCACCACATATCGGTCACCTCATCAAAGAGGAGCTCGCCCGCCAGGAGCGGACAGTGGCGTGGCTTGCCCGTAAGCTGAACTATTCGAGGCAAAACATCTACCATATTTTTGAAAGCCAATGGATAACAACCGACGTGTTGCTGAGAATCTGCGATGTGTTGAACTGCAATTTCTACAAAATCTATTCCGACTATTGGGATAACAAAAATGTGTAAAATATCATTTTACGCTTCAGTAAAACATTTATTACACTTCTGACAAATAATCTATTATATGTCAATCTGTTGATTATCAATTGAATATGTTAAATTTGCAACGGCAATTAATATTTAAAACCGAAGAGCCTAATGGTATATAACGTGGCATCATATTATGGATAAAGATTCAAAAAAAATTACAACATTTGCACAAGAAGCTATATTAAAAGGAGCTGAAAAAAAGAAGAATAATAAGTCAAAATTTCAAGATAATAATTGCAGATTTGATGAGACTTATACCCAACAGGATCCTGATGATGGCCATTCATATACAGTACATGATCAAGGAGTGGGTTATTGATTTTTTATTACTATACCATCATAATATTCAACTATGATTGTCATAATTAAACCGACATTGGCTTGTAATTTCAGATGCAAGTATTGCTACTTGAGTTCTGAATCTAAAGTAGCAACAACAATGGATTTGGAGTTTGCTAAACAAGTTCTTTTGGAGGTCAAAGAACAGAATCATTCCGGCCAGAAATTGGAAATTCTTTGGCATGGAGGTGAACCTTTGCTGTGGGGAATTGAGAATTACCGAAACATATTTGATTTCATCAACAAGGAGTTTGCTGATGTAAGGTATGCCATCTCCATGCAGACAAATCTGTCTCTTATTACTGATGAGTATATTGATTTGTTTGTAAAACACAATGTTAGTGTTGGAATATCATTGGATGGTCCCCAAAACATTAATGATTCTGAGAGAGTTTTCCAAAATGGTAATGGCACTTTCAATTCGGTGATTTCAAAACTGAAACTTTGCAGGGAAAAAGGATTAAATACTGGTTGTATTGTGGTTGCCACAAGAAATCATATTGGCAAAATGAGAGAATTGTATGATTTCATGTGCGACAACATAATTAGTTTCAAGATGAATCCGCTATTTATCTCTGGGGAAGCGATAAAGAACAAAAATGAATTGGGATTATCTATTGATGAGTATGTCGCAATGTCAATGGAATTGTTCGATTTGTGGTTTTTTGACGAAAGCAACAAGATTAACAACTCAAAATTCATAGATATTGCCAGCGGTTTGATGACGAGAAAAATGTCATTGTGTTCTTTTGGAGAAAACTGCCAAGACCATGTTGTCTGCATTTCCCCGACTGGAGAAGTGCTTCCTTGTGGTCGTTTTTGTGATTCCGATTTAATACGGTTTTCATATGGTAATTTGCATACGGAGCATTATAGTGATATTTTGCTAAGAATAAAAGAAAGCAATGCATATAAAAGAGCGGAGTTTATCAAAAAAAGCAATTGTTCGAAATGCAAATACTTTGAAATTTGTCATGGCGGTTGTTTACATGATGGCTATATCAATTCCAGCACCTTTGAGTCAAAGACATTTATGTGTTCAGCAAACAAAAGAATCTTTGCACACATTGAAAAGAGGCTTATAGAAGCAGGTATGATAAGTTTATAAATAAAAGACAACAATAATGATAATTAACAAATGTAATAATAACAATTAAAATCTAAACAAAATGAAAAGAGTACTTTTAACGACAGCACTATCTTTGATAATATCAATGAGTATTTATGCACAAAAAATAGACGAGTGGAAGAAACCACCTAAAGCTTCTGAAAAAGAAATAGGAATTGTCAACGTTCATATACAAACAGGCCAAGCTGCATATAAAGGAATTACTGAGATTGAGAGTAAGAGAGGAGATAAATTGTCAGATGAGGAATTATATAAAAGATTGCTTGAAAAAGCAAAGGATAAGTATGGGAATGCTTATCCAGATCTTGAATTAAGAAGTTTTAAATCTAATCATTATTCAAAATTAGAGTACGTTAATGATTATGACAAAAATTGGAAAGTTATAGGTAAAATACAAGCATGTTATGATTTTTCTGATGGATCTGCAATGGTGGTTCTTCCAGATCCGCAAATAAAAATAGATAAAAAATTAACACAAGCCATAACAAAAGCATTGCAAAATATTATAGAAGGTTCCAGATTATCTCTTGATCAAATTAGGACAATAAATGAAGACAAAGAAGATTTTAAAGACAAAGTTGTTGAGATTTTGTTGGATGAAGGCTTTAAAGTTGTTGCCAAAGATTATCTTGAAAAATTGTATGAAGAGCAACGGGCTCAACAAAGCGGTATTTATAATAACAGAACCACTGTCCAAGAAAATAATTTTTCAGCAGTCGGTTATTATATAAATGTTAAGCAGTCAGAGGAATCCATAAAGGTTCAAGTTATTAATGTAAGTACAGGTGAATATGAATCAAATGTAACAGTAGCTTTAAATTAAAACTATGAAAAACATTAATATTCTAACAAAATTAACACTTTTTGTTGCCATACTATTAATATGTGTCGGCAACGTCTATGCTCAAGACCACAGCAAAGCTAAAAAGCATCCGTCAAAGACGGAGGTTGTTTTAAGCACAAATCTTCAGACAAGCAAAGGTTACGATTCGGAGCAGGCGGCATACAAAGCGGCATTGCGAGAGGCGCAACGCGCATATCCGGAGATGAATGTGGAAATAAGAGACATGAGACAAGGCGATTTGAAGGTTAACCAAGGCGGTTCGGTATCATATTGCTACAGATACACTATTGTGGAGGTGCCGAGTGTCTTGTCGAAAAAACTGTACGATGCCATCACAAAAGCAACAAAGGATATTGAAGAAGGCAACCGTTTCGCTTTGGATAACATTTCTGTTAAGGACGACAACGTCGATAAAGAGAAAACCAAAGGCGAAATTGTGGATTTGCTTTTGAAAAAAGGCTACAAAGTGGTGGCTAAAGAGCATCTTGCAAAGCTTTACAAAGAGCAGCAAGGTCAGCAGAGCGGCATCTACAACGAGGAAACCATAGTCGAGAGCAACAAATTTACAGCAGTCGGCTATTACCTCAATGTTCGCATCACCGAGGAGTATGTCCAAGTGCAAGTCGTCAACGTCAGCACTGGCGAGTTTGAAGGGAATGTGACAGAGAATCTTTAGGCTTTTGAAGTTTGAACTTAATCAATATTCCAATATGGAAAAATATTCAAAAAACCATATTGGAATATTGATTTAATACAGAAATCCGAACAACCACAGAGGAATCTTGTTGCCTCGGCCGAATTCGACATCATCGATGGCCAAATAACTGTCGGGAATGCCCTTGATTTGCTCGAACGATTTGTCGGCACCGCCAACTTCGATGGTGTATTTGCCGTCAATCAGGAAGTCGCCTTTTTTAACAGAGTTTAATTCATGCGTTATGCCTATCTGGTTGTTGAAGAAAGTCTCCCTTATTGTTCCAATTTCAGGGAAACGGTTGTAGGCGTACATGAGGTTTGTGTTGTTGAGGAACAATTTGTCGGGTGCCGACATCTGTTTAATAGCTTTCGTGCGGTTCTTGAGCTGGCTCAATAATGCGCCTTTTTCCAATAAATCCAACAATTTCAAACCTTGCTCACGACTCGTCTCAAGTTGTCCGTACAAATCTTCCATTTTGGGAACGAAAGGCACTTGTAATGCAATGATTCCCAATAGTTTTTTGAGCTTTTGAACGGTTGCAAACTCTACATTTTCAACTGCAGGTATATCCATTTCGATTGTCTGTTGCACAACTTCAAGGAGTTTTGCATGAAAACCATCCAAATCCTCTTTGTAGAAAGGATAATATCCATATTTGCAATAGTTTTCAAAATAAGGAAGAATATGGATTTTGTCAGCGATTTCTGTTGCAATCTGAATGTGGTTTTTTAGAATGTCATCAAGTGACAATTTGTCAAATTGCAAGGCGTTTTCGAACATAAGATATTCGCGGAATGACAATCCGTTCATGGTGTACATGGCAACTCTGCGCGACAAGTCTCCTTCGCCTTTGTCAAGTTTAAGCATTGAGCTGCCTGTAAAAACGACATTCATCGTAGGGTAGTCGTCGTAAATGTTCTTGATATATGTCTGCCAATGCTCGTATTTGTGAACCTCATCCAAAAACAAATGTGTTCCGCCATGAGTGTAATGGTATTCCACAAGGTCGGCAAGGCTGTTATTGGCAAACCACATGTTGTCCAACGACACATACAAAACTTTGCTGTCGTCGGGAAACGTTTCTTTGATATGCTGCTTCAGCAATGTCGATTTCCCTACACCTTTAGGTCCTTTTATGCCGATAATTCTGGCGTTCCAGTTGATGGTGCTGTGCAAGTTTCTCTTAAAATCCATGCTCACCTGCGAAACGTTGCGGTGTGAGTTGCGATACAAAATTTCAGGATTGACACTCATATTAACTTGTGTTTTTACGCTGCAAAGATACAAAACAATATTGAAATATGGAAAAAATTGTTAAAAAAAATATTAGAATATTGTTTTTGACTAAAAATTACATAAAAATCGGTGAATAAACATGATATTCACCGATTTTTGAAGTTTTAAAGATTTCTCCATTCCGCTTCGCTCCAGTCGAAATGACAGGAGAGGAAAGTTCCTGTCGAAGTGACTGGATTAGAAATTCATCGTGAGATTAACCTTTACCTCCGGATGCAACGATTTCCCGACCGGGCAGGTGTCAGCAGCCCTCTTGAGCATCGCTTTCTGGGCGTCGGTGTAGTCGCTCTTCGGGAATGTAATCACAATATCGATTTGTCCGATGCGGCGTGGGTCGGCGGCCATGGTTTTCGTTATCTCATAGGTTGCACCGTCGATGTTGAAGCCCTTGCTCTGTGCGGTGATTCCCATGATGGTAATCATGCAGCCTGCTAATGCGGCACAAGCCAAATCGGTAGGAGAGAAGGCCTCACCTTTGCCGTGGTTATCTGTCGGAGCGTCGGTGATGATGGTGTTTCCCGACTGCAGATGCGTCATCTCGTTGCGCAAGTTTCCTTTGTATGTCCCTTTTATTGTTGCCATAATTACTTTCTTACGTTAACTTTTTCTGTTTTAATTCCGTTCTCTGTCTCAATTCTCACCATGTAGATTCCTGATTCGAAGCCGCTCAAATCGATGTTGGCGTTGTCGGTTGCGGTAGTTTCAATCACCTTCTGACCAAGCATGTTCATAACGCTGATTGTCATCGTACCTGTGCGTTCGATGTTGACAATGCCATCGGTAGGGTTAGGGTAGAGGCTAACGTTGTTTTCGCTGACTTCTGCAACTGAAGTGTGCTCGCATTGGTTGTCGTATGTCAGGAAGATGCCGTCGCTAAGCTCGCCTGAAGTGTAGAGAATCTCGTCGTCAGTGTTTTTGATGACGAAAGCGCACTCATAGTCGGTGTCGTAGCCTTCGCTGTTGTGATACCAGCCGTGGTTCCAGATGAAGTTGAGGTTGCCTTTCAAAAGCGGCATCACTATTGTCTGTTCGCTGCCTTCTTCCATGGTGATGATGGCGATGCGCTGTCCGTTTTCATCTGTCACGCTGATGGCCGCACCTTTCCAACCATTGCCGCCTTCGTCGGTGAGTTCGAAAACGATGTCGCATTTGTCGCCGACAAGAATTTTAGCATAGGCTCTCTTGTTGAAACCGAATTCATTTTCAGCGATAATAGAATATTGGTAAAGTCCGGCATCAAGGTTCATGTCGTTGATTACCAGTCTTGAGCCTTTCACTCCTTCTGTTTGGAAAATAACTTCTCCGTCGCGATAAACATAAACTGTGAAGTCGCCCAGAGGCTCGCCGTTGAGGTTGTTCTCAGGATTGGTCCAGCTGATGCTTACGCTTGTCATATCGTCGTTCTCAACCACGTCAAAGTCTGTTATTGCTTCAGGACGGTTCAGATATTCCGGTGAGTTCGGGATGATATGGCCTGTAAAGCCCGACAGGGTGTTGAAAGCGTATTTTGTGGTGTTGACTGCTCCGATAGGGCACCATGCGTCGTCTTTGCCGCTCCAGCCCCAGTTGAAGTGGAAGTAGTCGTTCTCGTCGTAGCCGTCGCACACGAAGGCGTGGCCGCCCTGCCAGTTGTCGTCCTGACCGCTGTAATACAACGGGATGTTTTCATCGAGACCGCCGTCTTTCAGCATCTGAATCCATTCTTCGTTTGTGTAGCCGCCCCCGGCCCACCAGTTGTCGTTGGTGATATGGTCGTCGCAGTTAAATCTGAAATAGTTGCGCAAAGCATCCGGCACATCGTCGGAGTAGGCGCCGCTGCCACTGCCGCTGTATTGCATGTCGACAGAGATGCCGCAATGATGCAGGAACTGAGCGATATAGAAATAATCCTCTTCAGTGCTCAACGAATCCAATGCGTTAGGCATAAGCTCAAAATGATATTCTGTCTCACCGAAGTTGGCGGTCTGCTGCTCGTAACCTTCAGGATAATAGGTGTAAGAACCTGTTCCGACAGGTGGCCAGTTGTAGAATTTCATCACCTGACCCATTGCTGTGGCGACGCAGCCTGCATAGACACGACCGCCGCTGCCTTCCTCATCTTCCGGACATTGGCTGTTGTAAGGCCAGTTCTGGTTCCAGATGGTCTCGCATATAGGTCCGACCACCGCGCGGTTGCTTCTGCCTTGTTTTATGAAACCTGTTGCGGCAACTGATTCCCACTCGGCTGTGATGTCGTCGGTAGCCTCGAGGTTGTTGTCTCTGATGTATTGAATCTCACGGCAGAAGGTATTGAGCGTGAACTCAAATCCGTCTGAAACATTGTTTGGATCGAAGCTTCCTGTTGTGGAATAAGCTAAAATAGGCTTCACACGGTCGTCGCCGGCTACGATGACGAACCCGTTGTTGCCATTTGCGTTAAATGCGTAATAATCAACGGCGTTGCGTGTCGCTGATGTGTGAACAAGGTTAAGCTGGGCGTTCAAAAAACGCTGTCCGAGCTGCTGTGCGCGTTGAGCGTCGACTGGTCCTGCGAAGATTTTGCCAACGGTCAAGGCAAAAACAGCAATGAATAATAAAGTCTTTTTCATTTTAATGTGTATTACATGATTAATTTTTTCTAATCTGCAAAAATAGTAGTTTTTTTGTATCTTTGCACACTTTTTTAATGTAAAATTAATTAAACATTTTTCATATGAGAAAACTTACACTGCTGTCTCTGATAGCCCTTTTATCTTTAGCTTTTAACATGAAAGCTCAAACCGGCGTGCAAAACTACGTCTCCGCTTCAGGTTACGTCATCTTCAACGCACCTTTTTATAATACAGGAACCGACGGCTATGCTTTCGATTTTGAAAACGACTATGTCGAAGGCCGCCTCATCGGCTGGAAAACCATCGACGCGGATGGCGACAGCTACAACTGGACACTTTCGCCGATAGGAGGGGGCTACGGTCACAACGGCTCCGACGGCGCAGTGTTCTCGTATTCATACAGTAATTATTCTGGCGCTTTGTCACCAAACAACTACCTCGTCTTACCGCAGCTGACGATAACTTCAAACAACCATTACGTTTTGTTCTACGCCAGTGCCCTCGACGAGGCATATCCTGCCGACCATTTCGGACTGGCTGTATCCACAACAGGCACTAACGTTGCTGATTTCACCATGATTCAGGAATGGACGATGACTGCTAAACAAGGTGGCTGGCATGAATATTCAGTGGATTTGAACAGTTATGTCGGACAGGATGTCTACATCGCTATCCGTCATTTTAACAGCACCGACAATTTCTGCCTCGTTGTTGACGATGTCTTCGTAGGCTCGCAGACAAAAGATCCACTCACAAGTTGCAGCATTTCACTCGATGGCACAACGGTGGCAGCAAACGCGACGGGAACGCAATATCTGCTGAACACCAATGGCTTCGCAAACAACTCATCGCATAACACAACAGTTACAGCGACATATCAGTCGGGCGCCACTTTGAGTAAGTCGACCGATTGGGTTTTCCGTGCAGGCGATGATTTTCAAGGTTCTCCAATAGGTCTGCAAGCCAATAGCGACGGAAATTCTGTCAATCTCAGCTGGGAACTCCCGGTGATGAGCTCATCATATACCGTCGATGAACTTTTTTATGACTTCGCCGACACCACGATGTCGGACCTTACGGTGATTGACGCTAACGGTGATGGTCTTAATTTTTACCCATGCACATATGGCGGATATGGTGCTGGCCCATGCCTCAGATCCAACTCATGGCAGGGAGATCAGCTGAACCCTGACAATTATGCTGTGTTGCCAAGACTTATCGCATCGGAAAACACACTGCTCACATTTGTCGCGAGAGATTCTGATCAACCGGGTATTGCCCCCGATCCGGAACATTTCGGAATTGCCGTCTCAACTACCGACAATACCAATCCCGCCAGTTTCACCATGATACAGGAATGGAACAGTCAACATAATTACACAGAATATAGTGTTGACCTTTCGGCTTACGCAGGACAACAGGTTTATGTCGCATTCCGCCATTTCAATACTACAGGCTCTACCTATTATCTTGTTATTGATAATATCTCGATTACCAATATAGAGGCACAAATCACACGTCCTGCCAAAGGCGCTCTAGTGTATGCCAACGGCGAACTTATCGCAATGCTGAATCATGGTGAGACGAGCTTTACTCATAATGTAAACCGTTATGAATCAGAGTATTGTATTCGTATTATCCAGGAAGGAAGTAAGACCGACGGCACTTATTTCGCACTCGCGGCACCTCAATGCGCCGGCGCTGAATTGGAATGCATCGCGCCTAAAAACCTCGCTGCAAGTTACGACGGACATCATGTCACTCTTTCATGGGAACGCGATATTTTCATTGATTTTGAAGACGACCCGCAGGGCTGGACATTCCTCGATGGTGACGGTGACAGCTATGTGTTCGGCATCTATTCCGCAGGTGGAATGGAACCAGGAGGAGCAGTCAACACTGCAGGCACCAACGCCTCTCTGACATCGTTCTCATACATCAACGGTCAAGGCGAGTTGACTCCTGACAACTACGCTTTCATGCCGCTCACCAAGATTCTTCCTGGTGCACGCCTTGAATTCTATGCCGCGGGTTATGACCCAAGCTATCCAGCTGAGACATTCGGCGTGGTCGTCGCTTCGTCAGATGGCATGAATATCAATATGTTACAGCAATGGACAACATCGCATCCTTATTCCAAATATTCTGTCGATTTGTCGGGATACGCAGGAGAGGAAGTGTTCATCGGTTTCCGTCATTTCTCGGCAGTTGCGGCATTCGCACTCTGTATCGACAACATCACTGTCACTAATGCTGTGTGGGCAGGAACGGTAAGCGAGACCATGCGATATAACATCTACCGTTCATTCGACGGGGTGAATTATACCATGATAGGCTGGGCCGACGGCGATGCAACGAGTTTCGACGACAACGACATCCAAAACGTCAACCAATATTATAAGGTGACGGCCATCAACACCGTTTCAGGTGGCCATATATGCGAATCAGCATATGCGATGTCAGTCGACGGTACACACGATTACGTGTACGCGCAAACACTCGGCATCGTGGAAATCGACAGCAACGTCAGTATCTATCCGAACCCAACCGGCGGCATCGTTAACATCAACGCTGAAGGCGTCAGAAACATCGTGGCGATTAACGCCCTTGGACAAACAGTTTACGAAACCATTGAAAATCAAATTGATTTGTCGCGATTCGGAAAAGGATTATTCATGGTTCGTATCGAAACCGAAAACGGTTTCAGCGTGCAACGCATCATGGTAAGATAAAATTTTTCAAAAATTTTGTTTTTATTAAAATAATCCCTAATTTTGTAGTTCATTTTGAACACAATTTTAGGGATTTAATTTAAAAAATTTATATTATGTATCTGATAGTCAATAAGAAAGAATTAGCGCAGGACACCTTTATGATGGAAATCGAGGCTCCTCGTCTCTCAAGAGCGGCTCTCCCGGGGCAGTTCCTGATTATTAAAATGACAGAAAAAGCTGAGCGTATCCCGCTCACAATCAGCGACAACGACCCTTGGAACGGCACTGTGACGATTGTTTTCAAGGCTATCGGAAAATCGACACAAGAGATGGCGAAATACAAAGTCGGTGACACCTTCCTCGATGTTGTAGGCCCTCTCGGACGTCCTTCAGAGTTCATCCACATGTCGTATGAGGAGCGTAAGACAAAACGTTACGTCTTTATCGGTGGCGGCGTGGGTATAGCCCCAATCTTCCCGCAGGTGAAATGGTTGTATCATAACGGAGTGAAAGCCGACGTAATCATCGGTGCCCGTACGCACAGCCTCCTCGTCTACGAAGATGAGCTCTCGTCAATGTCAAATCTTTACGTCACCACAGATGACGGCACTTCAGAATATAAAGGTCTCGTCACCGATATGCTGCAACGTCTTGTTGACCAAGGCAATCACTACGACGAATGCATCGCCATTGGCCCGATGATTATGATGAAGTTTGTGTGCCAGCTTGCACAGAAACTCAACATCAAATGTACCGTGTCAATGAACGCTTTGATGGTCGACGGTACCGGTATGTGCGGCGCCTGCCGTATCAGCGTGGGCGGACAGACTAAGTTTACCTGCGTCGATGGCCCTGAGTTCGACGGCGCAAAAGTCGACTTCGCTGAGGCAATGAAACGCCAGTCGATGTACAACAACGTGGTCGAGCACAAACAGCTTGAAAACGAAGAGAAAGCCGAAGGCCATAAATGTCATGTCGGTGGCATCCTCGACGAGCCTCGCGACAAGAAACATCGTGTGAAGATAACAGAACAAGACCCGCTCGTACGTGCTCATAACTTTGATGAGGTCTGCCTTGGCTACACAGCCGACGAAGCCATCGTGGAGGCACAGCGCTGTCTGCAATGCGGCCGTCCTCAGTGTGTCACGGGTTGCCCGGTAAATATCAACATCCCTGGATTTGTGAAAAAAGTGGCAGAAGGCGACTTCCTCGGTGCAGCTCAGATCATTGACGAAGACTCTGCGTTGCCGGCAGTGTGCGGCCGTGTGTGCCCTCAGGAGACACAGTGCGAAGGCAAGTGCGTGATGGGAGTGAAGTTCGAGCCTATCGCCATCGGAAAACTCGAGCGTTTCGTGGGCGACTGGTCACGCGAGAACAATATCAACCTTGTAAAACCTATCAAGAAGAACGGTAAACGTGTCGCTGTCATCGGTTCAGGTCCTTCAGGCTTGACATGCGCAAAAGAATTGCTCGTGAAAGGCTACGATGTCACGGTGTTCGAAGCTTTGCATGAGTTCGGAGGCGTGTTGGCTTACGGTATCCCATCGTTCCGTCTGCCTAAAGAGACCGTCGTACGTCATGAGGTCGAGAACGTGATGCGTCTCGGAGGCCATTTCTTCAAAGACGTGGTCATCGGGCGTACAGCATCAATCGAATCATTGATGAAAGACGAGCATTTCGATGCAGTGTTCATCGGCTCAGGCGCTGGTTTGCCTAAGTTTATGAACATCCCGGGCGAGAACCTCTGCGGTGTCGTCTCGGCAAATGAGTTCTTGACAAGAAATAACCTGTTGTTCGCATATAAAGAAGGTTATGAGACACCTAACTACGTAGGTAAGAAGGTGGCTGTCGTAGGTGGCGGTAACGTCGCTATGGATGCCGCCCGTACTGCCTTGCGTCTTGGCGCTGAAGTGCATATCGTTTACCGTCGTTCGGAGGCTGAGCTTCCGGCACGTGCCGAAGAGGTGCATCACGCCAAGGAAGAAGGCATACAGTTCGACCTTCTCTGCAACCCTGTTGAGATTCTCGGCAACGAAGAAGGCTGGGTCAACGGCATGAAGTGTGTGAGAATGGGACTCGGCGAGCCTGATGCATCGGGTAGAAGACGTCCTGTCGAAATCAAAGGCTCCGAGTTTGTCCTCGATGTCGACATGGTCATCATGGCACTTGGTACATCACCTAACCCGTTGATTTTCAGAACAACGCCGGGTTTGAACGCCGATAAACACGGATGTATCATCGCCAACGACAACGGTCGTACTACCCGTAACGGTGTTTACGCAGGTGGCGACGCCGTCAGCGGTGCAGCAACGGTGATCCTCGCCATGGGAGCCGGTAAGAAGGCTGCAAAGGCTATTGATGATTACCTCCGAGGAGAGATGATGTAATCATCAGTTAGTAGTTAGAAGTTAGCAGTTAGTAGTTGGGATTTTAAACTTCTCACTTCTAACTACTAACTTCTAACTTTTTTTATAAAAAATATTTCTATATCAAAAATAATTACTACTTTTGCAATCGATTTTAGGTGTCCTTAAGTGGACTTAATAGGGAATCGGGTGAGAGCCCCGGACAGTTCCCGCTGCTGTAAACTCTCGCAGCGCCTGCAGATGTCACTGTTTATCCCATATAAACGGGAAGACGCCGGCGTAAGGAGTGAGTCAGAAGACCTGCCTGATATCAAAGACATTTGAGACTTTCGGGATAAGAGTCGGTCAGAAATTCAGGTAAAATGAAGAAATTGTTTGTATTACTGTTTCTTGTTGTTTCCTTTGCTGCTATGGCACAGGATACAATCATGCTACGCTCTGTCGAGGTCAGCGCCGATGCTATTCGGCAAAACCAGGCGGAGGCTGCGATGGAACGTAAGATGGACACCGCTCTGCTCAAACGTCTCAACACCATCACGATGTCGCAGCTGCTAATTCAGCACAGTCCCGTCTTCATCAAGACATACGGACCCGGTGGCGTGGCGACGGCATCGTTCAGAGGCACCACAGCAAGCCACACTCTCGTGTTGTGGAACGGCTTCCAACTCAACGCCCCGACACTTGGACAGGTCGACTTCAGCACCATCCCGGTATTCATGACGGAGCAGGTGAAGCTAAAATGGGGCAGCGGAACGTCGGCTAACAGCGGCGGACTCGGCGGGACGGTGAACATCGAAAACGAAGAACATTTCGGCGAGGGCATGATCCTCGACTTGAAACAGACATACGGCAGTTTCAATTCTTTCGGCTCTTACATTACTGCCGGTTATTCATGGGCGAGTCATCTGGTGCGGGTGAAGGCTTATCGTACATCGAGCGATAACGACTTCGAGTACAACAACATAGGCTTGATTCCGCATCAGGTGATGAAGCAAAAAAAAGCTGATTTCGTCGACTACGGTATCATGCCGGAATACCAGTGGCGTTTCCGTAAGTCGCTGATAACCATTGTGTCGTGGAACCAGTGGAGCGACCGTAACTGCCCTCAGATAATGCCTAACGTCAATAATTCAAACACAAAAGAATATACCGAAAACGGCTACTCACGCAACTTCATCTCGTATAAAACTTATTGGAACACAGGTAAGATAGAGCTTAAATCGGCATATTTCTATGAGAAGCAGCATTATTATTTGCAGACATACGCCAGCAACGGCACTCCTGTGACGAACATTAATTCCAAAAACGACGCCAATGTGCTTCATGAAATCGTGGATGTGAACCAGGATTTGTATAAGTCGTGGAAACTCAACGCGAAGGTGCAGCTTGACTACGAACAGGTGACATCCAACAACTATAAAGGCATTAAAGACAGAAATACATTGTCGTTTTATGCCGCTTTGATGGGTAAGCTGTTGAAACCTATCGACTTACGTCTTACTTTGCGTAACGACTTGGTCGACTGGGAGTCTGCCGGTTTCTTCCCGACAGCGACGGTTTCCTATAGTTTTATCTATCTTAAAGGCTTGAAACTCAACGTCGGATACAGTCATAACTACAGAACACCGAGTTTGAATGACCTTTACTGGAATCCTGGCGGCAATCCTGATTTGAAGCCTGAAAAAGGTCATACCGTCGACGGAAATCTGGTTTATTCGATGAAAATCGGCGATTTCTCGCTCGAAAGCCAGTTCGGAATGTATTATTCTGAGATTTCCGACTGGATTCAGTGGGTGCCGACGACCTACAGATATTGGGTGCCTGAAAATGTCGCCACCGTCATCGCTTACGGCGTCGAGGCACATCTCAAAGTGAATTATAATATTTATAATTGGAAATTCTCGGCTTCAGGCAATTATGTCTACAGCAACACCACTGATAAACGAGGTCTGCAGCTGATTTACATCCCGTTACATCATGCCAACGCCTTCGCGGAACTGAGATGGAAGACGTGGAACTTGACATATACTATGGAGTATACAGGCGAGCGCAAGACATCCATGAATGCCAATGAATTCTATGGTTTTCGCCTTATGCCGTATACTTTGCATCATATATCGGTTGGAAAACAGATTAAAAAATTCAATATTGAATTTAAGGTAAATAATATTACAGATGAGGAATATATGGCTATACTTTGGCGCGCCATGCCCGGAAGAAGCTATGAAATAAGTTTAAGTTACAAATTATAAATTTAAAATTATGAAAAGAAAACTGTTATTATTGTGTTTTGCTATCGCAATAGCATTTGTTTCTTGCAGTAAAAAAGAATCTCATCATCCGTCACCGGCACCAACACCAACACCAGCGGCCAAAGGTCTTTTCATTTTGAATGAAGGCAATTATACGTATGCCAACGCGTCACTTTCATTTTATGATATTGATGCTGACACTGTCAGTAACAACCTGTTTTTCAAAGCGAATAATGCTCCTATTGGCGATGTCGGACAGTCGTTGACAAAGATTGGCGATGATTTGTATATCGTTGTTAATAACAGTAAATACATCTATAAAGTTGATGCGCAGACCATTGTTTATAAAGCGAAAATTGAGGGCTTCACTTCTCCTAGATATATGCTTCCTGTAGGAAATGGCAAGGCTTACGTCTCTGATTTGGAGAGTCCGGGTTTGTGGTCGCTGAATCTTAATACATTGGAAAAAAGTTTTATCGAGACGGGCAACGCGACAGAGGCTATGGTTAAAATTGGTAACGAAGTTTTTGTCTCAAACTGGTCGAATTACTATTTAAGTGAAGCTTCAAATAACACTATTCAAGTTATTGATTGTGAAAATGATACACTTGTTGCTGAGATTGAAATTGCTCCTGAGCCTAACGCTATGGTTGTCGACAAGAACAACCATATCTGGGTCTCGTGTAGCGGTGCTTATGTAGAACCGGCTATCGTTTGCATCGACCCTGTCACACGTACTGTCATCCATCGTTTCGACCTTTCTGCTGATAGCTATCCGAGTGGCATGGCAATCGACGGGACAGGGGAGAACGTCTTTTTCATGAACGGTGGCTACGGCACTTTGAATGTTTACAAGATGTCGGTTGATGCCGCTCAACTCCCTGATACTCCGTTTATTACGGCGGAAGGGAAACTGTTCTACAACTTGAAAGTCAATCCGGAAAATGGCGATGTCTACATTACCGACGCGAAAGATTACGTCAGCAACGGCGATTTGTTACGCTATTCAGCCGACGGCACTCTTATAGCGACAGCTTCACTTGGCATAATCCCGAGCTATATGCTTTTCAATTAATATAATCCTAATTTGCTCGAGCGCCGCGGCCGTACGGCCGCGGCGCTCATTTTTTAATGGAGGCAGACTCTGCGAAATATAAGATTCGTGAAATAATATTTTCTGCGTTTTCTGCGAGTTCTGCGTGTGAATAAGAATTTTTTTGTATTTTTGTAGCATGTATTAAACATTTTAAAATGGGCAAAAACGGTTTATCCTCAATCACTAAGAAACTGATAATGGCCATATCCGGCGCAGGTTTGGTGCTCTTTATGCTTTTTCACGGCGCTATGAATGTCGTGTCGATAATCTCTCAGGACGGCTATCGCTGGATTTGCGAGTTCCTCGGCGCTAACTGGTATGCTCTCGTCGGCACGATGGGTCTCGCCGCTCTGATGGCACTGCATTTTATCTATGCTTTCGTTCTCTCGTACCAGAACTACAAGGCACGCGGACGCCAGCGTTATGCTGTCAACGAACGTCCTGAAGGCGTGTCATGGGCATCGAAAAACATGCTCGCAATAGGCGTGGTGGTGCTTTTCGGCCTCGTGTTTCATCTTTATGACTTCTGGGCGAAGATGCAGCTCGCTGAAATAAGAGGCAACGCACCCGTCGATGGCATCGACCAGATAAAGTTCATCTTCTCGAACAATTATTTCAGCATCATGTACCTGCTCTGGCTCGTCGCGATATGGTTCCATCTCTCACACGGCATCGCCAGCGTAATGCAGTCGATAGGGTGGAACAACCTCGTGTGGAAACGCCGCATAGAAATCCTCGGTAGCTTCTTCGCAGCTATCATCGTAATGATGTTTATGTCAGTCGTAATTTATTATTGGTTAATAGTTTAGAAATATTTACTTAAAGTGATACTTTAATATAAAAATGGAACTGAATTCAAAGATACCAAACGGTCCTTTATCGGAAAAATGGACGAAATATAAGACCGAGCAGAAACTCGTGAACCCTGCCAACAAACGTAAACTTGACATCATCGTGATTGGCACGGGTCTGGCAGGCGCATCGGCTGCGGCTTCATTTGGCGAGATGGGTTTCAATGTCAAGGTGTTCTGCATCCAGGATAGTCCGCGTCGTGCCCACAGCATCGCTGCACAAGGCGGCATCAACGCTGCGAAGAACTATCCTAACGACGGCGACAGCGTGCAACGTCTGTTCAACGATACCATCAAAGGCGGCGACTACCGTGCACGTGAGGCTAACGTCTACCGTCTGGCGGAAGTCAGCAACAGCATCATCGACCAATGTGTCGCTCAAGGCGTGCCGTTTGCCCGTGACTACAGCGGACTGCTTGCGAACCGCTCATTCGGCGGCGCTCAGGTGTCAAGGACGTTTTATGCCAAGGGTCAGACCGGCCAACAGCTGCTTTTAGGCGCTTACGGGGCTCTTAGCAAGGAGATAGAGAAGGGGACCGTGAAAATGTATGCTCGCCGTGAGATGATGGATTTGGTGGTCGTTGAAGGCCGTGCACGCGGTGTTATTGTGAGAAACCTCGTCACCGGTGAGCTTGAACGTTATTCAGCTCATGCCGTAGTGATTGCTTCAGGTGGCTACGGACGCGTGTTTTTCCTCTCAACGAATGCAATGTCGTCAAACGGCTCCGCAATATGGCAGTGTTACAAAAAAGGCGCTTGCATGGCAAACCCTTGCTTCACACAGATTCACCCGACATGCATACCTGTTCACGGTGACTATCAGTCGAAACTGACGCTGATGAGTGAGTCGCTGCGTAACGACGGACGTATCTGGGTGCCGAAAGACGCTGAGAAAGCCCGTCTTCTCCGTGAAGGCAAGATAAAAGCCACCGACATCCCTGAAGAGGAGCGCGATTACTATCTCGAACGTCGCTACCCGGCATTCGGAAACCTCGTGCCTCGTGATGTGGCGTCACGCGCAGCCAAAGAACGTTGCGACGCCGGATTCGGTGTGAATAACACTGGCCGCGCTGTATATCTCGACTTCAAAGAGGCGATACAGCGTCTTGGACGTCAGGCAGTTGAGGAGAAATATGGCAACCTCTTCGAGATGTACGAACGTATAGTCGACGAGAACCCTTACGTAACCCCGATGATGATTTATCCTGCCGTGCACTATACCATGGGCGGTCTCTGGGTCGATTATGAGCTTCAGACTACGGTGAAAGGTCTGTTCGCTGCCGGCGAGGCCAACTTCTCCGACCACGGAGCTAACCGTCTCGGCGCTTCAGCGCTGATGCAAGGCCTGTCTGACGGATATTTCGTGCTTCCTTACACCATGCAGAACTATCTCGCCGACCAAATCAACGTGCCTCGTTTCCCGACCGACCTTCCGGAATTTGAAGAGGCGGAAAACGCTGTGCGTCAGAGGATTACAAAGATTTTGTCGATAAATGGCGATACTACTGTCGATATGATTCACCGCCGTTTGGGACACATAATGTGGGAAAAAGTCGGCATGTCGCGCACCGAACAAAGCCTCAAAGAAGCTGTCGAAGAAATCCAGGCGTTAAGAAAAGAGTTCTGGCAAAAAGTGAAGGTTCCGAACGTCGATGGCATGAACACAGAGCTCGAAAAAGCTTTGCGTGTGGCCGATTTCCTTGAGATGGGAGAACTCATCGCTCGCGACGCTCTCATGCGCAACGAGTCATGTGGCGGTCATTTCCGTGCCGAATATCAGACTCCTGACGGCGAGGCCATGCGTGATGACGAACATTACGCTTTCGTAGCGGCTTATGAGTTCCAAGGCGTTGATAATGAGCCGGTTCTTCATAAAGAAGAGCTCAAATTCGAGAATGTTGAATTGAAACAAAGAAATTACAAATAATGAATATCACATTAAAAATCTGGCGTCAGCGCAATGCTTCTTCCAAAGGCAAGTTCGTTGAATATCAGTTAAATGATGTCCCGGCAGAGGCCTCATTCTTGGAAATGTTGGATATTTTGAACGAGCAGCTTGTGTTGAAAGGCGACGACCCTGTCACCTTCGATCACGACTGTCGCGAGGGTATCTGCGGCGCCTGCGGATTATATATCAACGGACATCCTCATGGACGTTTCAAGAACACCACGACATGCCAGCTGCACATGCGTAAGTTCAAAGACGGCGACACCATCACCGTGGAGCCGTGGCGCTCAGAGGCATTCCCGATTATCAAGGATTTGATGGTCGACCGCTCGGCTCTCGACAAACTCATTCAGGCTGGTGGTTACATCTCCGTGCATACTGGAGGCGTGCCTGATGCCAACGCGATTCCAATCAACAAACATAACGCTGACCTGGCGATGGATGCCGCGTCATGTATAGGATGCGGTGCTTGCGTGGCG
Source organism: Bacteroidales bacterium (assembly GCA_017649945.1). Taxonomy (GTDB): domain Bacteria; phylum Bacteroidota; class Bacteroidia; order Bacteroidales; family F082; genus Limimorpha. Next base: position 23,429 of record JAGCFU010000019.1, read on the forward strand.
GCATGTAAGAATGGTAGCGCCATGCTTTTCGTGGGTGCTAAGGTGTCGCAATTCGCGCTTCTTCCGCAAGGTCAGGTGGAGTCGGCAGACCGTGTGCAGAAAATGGTGGCCCGCATGGACGAACTCGGTTTCGGAAGCTGCTCAAACACCTACGCATGCCAGGCCGAATGCCCGAAAAACATCTCCGTGACGAACATCGCACGAATGAACAGACAATTCCTCGCCGCAAAGATATCAGAACCGCTAAAATAAATTTCTGCGTTTTCTGCGATTTCTACGTGAGGTTTTTAATAAAAATTAAATTTTTTTGTATTTTTGCAAAAACTAACGAAGTGAAAATTGCTGTAAATACTCGTTTGCTGTTGAAAGACAAACTCGAAGGCATCGGATGGGTCGCCTGCGAAACACTCAGCCGTATCGTGAAAGCACACCCGAATGACGAGTTTTACTTCCTCTTCGACCGCAAACCCGACCCGAAGTTCATTTTCGCCGAAAACGTCACGCCTGTGGTGCTTTTTCCGCAAGCGCGACATCCTTTTTTGTATGTCATTTACTTCGAGATATCGGTCAGACGCGCTTTACGCAAGATAAAACCTGATGTCTTCATCTCGACAGACGCCTATCTCAGCCTGCGCTCGAAAACGCCGCAAATCGCTGTGTTTCATGACATTAACTTCGAGCACTTTCCGCAGGATTTTCCGAGATTGGCGTTGTGGCATTACAAGAGATTCTTCCCTAAATTTGCACATAAAGCGAAGAAAATAATCACCGTTTCGGAGTTTTCAAAGAAGGATATCATCGCTAATTATGGCGTTGAGCCTGATAAAATTAACGTCGTTTACAACGGTGCCAACGAAGGCTTCAAACCTCTTCCTGAAGAAGAAAAAGTTAATGTAAGAAATCAGTATACAGCTGGTTATCAATACTTTATGTTTGTCGGGTCATTGCATCCGCGAAAGAATCTGGCGAGATTGTTCCCGGCTTTCGATGTCTTCAAGGAAAAAACGGCTTCTGACGTTAAGTTGGTGATAGTGGGGGAGAAACGTTGGTGGACAGAGCCTATTCAGAAGGCATTCGAGGCAATGAAACATCAAGACGATGTTGTGTTTGTCGGTCACTTGCAGATGAGTGAGCTTCATCGTGTGACGGCGGCGGCATTGGCCTCGGTTTATGTTTCTTATTTTGAGGGCTTCGGCATCCCGATAGTGGAGGCGTACAAATGCGACGTTCCGGTGATAACATCCAATGTCACGTCAATGCCTGAAGTGGCTGGCGATGCTGCGCTGCTTGTCGATCCGTTCAACATCGATTCCATTGCCGACGCGATGATTCAAATGCTCGACGAAAACGTCCGTAACGCATTGATAGAGAAAGGTCGCGTGCGCCGAAACGATTTCTCGTGGGATAAAGCCGCAGAAGGCTGGTGGTCAGTTATAAATGAATCGGTAGCTAAATGATTATTAACGTGTAAAGAGATTTATCGCATCTCATAAAACATCAACATTATGAAAGTATTAGTCCTTGGTTCAGGTGGTCGCGAGCACGCTCTCGCATGGAAAATCGCTCAAAGCGACAAAGTGTCGGAAGTGTACATCGCACCAGGCAACGCCGGCACTGCTTCAGTGGGTCAAAATATCGCAATCAATATCTCTGATTTTCAAGTAATTAAAGATGTTGTATTAAAGTATTACATTAACATGGTTGTAGTGGGTCCTGAGCAGCCTCTCGTCGATGGAATAGTCGACTTTTTCAAGTCAGACAAAGACCTCAAAGACGTGAAAATAATCGGTCCGGATAAGGTCGGTGCGCAGCTTGAAGGCTCCAAGGCTTTCGCCAAGAATTTCATGGAGAAATATGGCATCCCGACAGCCAAATGTTTCACCGTCACAGCGGAAAATCTCAACGATGGTTTGAAATATCTCGACACTCTCGAAGCTCCTTACGTGCTTAAAGCCGACGGTCTCGCTGCCGGTAAAGGTGTTTTGATAATCGACGATTTGACTGAAGCGAAGTCTGAACTTAAAGAGATGCTTTCCGGCAAATTCGGCTCAGCTTCGGCAAAAGTCGTCATCGAACAGTTCCTCAAAGGCATCGAGGTCTCGATGTTTGTACTGACTGACGGCGAAAACTATGTCATCCTTCCTGAAGCTAAGGATTACAAACGAATCGGCGATGGTGACACCGGCCTGAACACTGGTGGCATGGGTGCGGTTTCCCCAGTGCCTTTCGTGACTCCGGAATTCATTGGAAAAGTTGAAAATCGTATCATAAAACCTACGATTTCAGGTCTGAAAAAAGAGAAAATCGACTACAAAGGCTTTATTTTCCTGGGTCTTATGAATTGTGGCGGCGACCCGTACGTCATCGAATATAACGTCCGCATGGGTGACCCTGAGACCGAGGGCGTGATGACTCGCATTGATTCTGATTTCGCGGAACTGCTCGACAAATGCGCTCAAGGTAAGCTCAATGAGGCTCATTATCAGGCAAGTGCGGAGACTTCTGTTACGGTGATGCTCGTGTCGGGAGGCTATCCTGAAGCTTACAAGAAAGGCATGAAGATCACCGGCCTCGAAAACGTGTGTCCGTGCTGTGTCGTAGCGCACGCAGGCACTAAACTCGATGGTAATGATATAGTTACGTCGGGCGGTCGCGTCATCGCGGTGACGGCACACGGCAAAAACATCGAAGAGGCGAGAGAAAAAGCTTATCATAACGCTAAGATGATACTGTTTGAAGGCAAAAACTACCGTCACGATATCGGACTTGATTTGATGAATTATCATGCTTAAGTTCTTCAAACACAGTTATATACCGCAACTGGTAGTGATAGTGCTGCTGATAGTGGTGCTGTGGATTCCTGCGTTTGTCTCGCATGTGTCGGAGGTCGCGGTCGGCAGCCCGATAACGCCGCTGTATAACCTCGTAGCTGCTATTTTCGGCTCATCAAGCCTTGCGCTGACGATATTCACCTTCGCGGTCTTTTGTGCCAGTGTGTTGATTTTCAACTCGATACTGTCTGTTAATCAGTTAGTTACGCGTAATAGCAGCATCGGCGCATTCATGTTTGTGCTGTGTATGAGTTGTGTCCAGATCCAAGATGAGTTGTATCCGTTCTTGCTCGCTTGTCCGTTCATTATGATGGTGTTACATACGGTTTACCTGATTTATCAAGTCGGAAAACCTGAGGCGTATCTTATGAATTCCGGATTCTTCATAGCCATGGCGTCGATGTTTTATTTTCCGTCTATCTTATTGATTATCTGGGTGTTACTGGCAATGTTCGTGATGGATATAAAGCAGCTGAAACATTTTCTTATACCTGTTTTAGGATTTTTATTCCCTTACTTCATACTTTTCGTGTTTTTTTACCTCAATCATTCCTTAATAGAAAAAACCAACGAATATTTGTTGTCATTCAGTGAGATCGGATTTGAGAAACTTGGTCTACAAACAGCGGATTTGGTCGTTATTTTGATTGTTTTGGCCTTGACGTGGTCCTCGCTGATGTTAATATTTTCTGATAAATTCGATAATTCGGTCGCGACAAGAAAAAAAGTCGACATCACAATATGGTTGTTTGTATTCGCTTTCATGATGCTTTTTATGCAGAAGCCAGTGATGTGTAATGGATTGATGTTCATGGTGTTAGCGATATTTTTGTCAATGATTCTATGTTATTTCAAAAAAACAAAAGTCATTGATATTGTGATAGTTGCAGTGATGTTGGCGATAATTGCTAACCAATATTTGCCGTTATTTGGTGTTGTATTATGAATCTGAAACCGTTTTACACTGAAAATCTTGTTGAGGCGGGCTGTGATGAAGCCGGTAGAGGTTGTATTGCAGGCCCGGTGGTCGCCGCTGCGGTGATTCTGCCCCGTGACATGGATTTTCCGGAGTTTGATGACTCGAAAAAACTTACCGAAAAGCAGCGTGAAAAGTTGAGAATCAAGGTGTTGGAGAATGCGGTGGCATATGGGGTGGGCATCGTCTCAGCTGAAGAAATCGATGAAATTAACATACTGAACGCTTCGTTTCTGGCGATGCATCGTGCCATCGACCAACTGACAATCCGACCGGAATTGTTGCTCATCGACGGCAACCGTTTCAATAAATATCACGACATAAAACATCAGTGTATCGTTGGTGGTGACGCTAAATATCAGGCTATCGCGGCGGCTTCAATCTTAGCGAAGACGACTCGTGACCATATAATGCAAGACATTGATAATCAATATCCTGTGTATAACTGGAAGCAAAATAAAGGCTATCCGACGATCGAGCATAAAAACGCTGTGGCGGAGCACGGGATGTCGCCGTATCACCGCAAAACGTTCAATATGTCGATACAACTGAAATTATTTTAGGATTTGTAAAACATAATTCGACCTTTCACGTTCTAATAAAAAACGATTATTATGGCAAACACAAGAATTCTTTGGGCTGACGATGAGATAGAACTTCTCAAGCCGCATATTATGTTTTTGGAACAGAAAGGTTATGAGGTCGAGACTGCCAACAACGGTAGCGACGCAGTGGAAATGGTTCATAATGAGCATTTTGACATAGTTTTCCTTGATGAGCAGATGCCTGGAATATCCGGCGTTGAGGCTCTCGAAAAGATAAAAGCCGACTTCCCGAACCTCCCGGTAGTGATGATTACAAAGAGCGAGGAGGAGCGCATCATGGAAGACGCCATCGGCAGCAATATCGCTGATTATCTGATAAAACCGGTGAACCCGAATCAGATTCTGCTTTCACTGAAACGTAATCTTGAGAATAAAAAACTCGTTGACGAGAAGTCGACCTCGAAATATCAGCAAGAGTTCCGCAAAATCGGAATGGATCTGAACAACAGCCTCGACTACAACGAATGGGTCGGCGTGTACAAAAATATCACGCGATGGGAGCTCGAGCTGCAGAAATCGACAGACGAGGGCATAAAAGAGGTACTTTTCATGCAGAAAAACGAGGCAAACACGCAGTTTTCGCGTTATGTGGAGAAAAACTACTGCGACTGGGTCTCAGGTAAGGGCGTCAACAAGCCCACGATGTCGCACACCGTGATGCGTGACAAGGTGTTCTCGCGCCTCGACAAAGACGACAAGCCGTTGTTTTTCATACTGATAGACAACCTGCGCTACGACCAGTGGAAGGCGATACAGCCGTTGGTTGAGAACTATTTCCGTGTCGCTGACGACGATATTTATTACAGCATCCTGCCTACGACCACTCAATATGCGCGTAACTCTATTTTCTCAGGCCTTATGCCGCTTGAGATACGCCGTCATTACCCGAAATATTGGGTCGATGAGGAGGACGAGGGCACGAAGAACCAGTTTGAAGGCGAACTTTTGGGCGAACAGCTGCGCAGATACGGCAAAAACATTAAATATTCTTATAATAAAGTGCTGAATCTGGCTGCCGGCAAGAAGTTATACGAGCAGATGAACAACCTGATGCAGAATAAGTTAAATGTTATAGTATACAACTTTGTCGACATGCTCTCGCACGCCAGAACGGAGATGGAAATCATCCGTGAGCTTGCTGACGACGAGGTTGCATACCGCTCGCTCATGCTGTCGTGGTTCGAGCATTCATCGCTCTTCGACATGATGAAATTCATCGCAAACAAAGGCTGTAACGCTATCGTGACCACCGACCATGGCTCCGTATGGGTGAAGAGTCCAGTGAAGATTCTCGGCGACAAGGCTGTGAACACCAATCTGAGATATAAATACGGTAAATCATTGAATTACAATGCGAAAGAGGTTTTTGAGGTGAAAGACCCGGAGAAGATTTTCCTGCCTCGCATCAACGTCTCTACCTCGTATGTCTTCGCGCGTTCCAATGATTTCTTCGCATATCCGAATAATTATAATTATTACGTCAATTATTATAGGAACACCTTCCAGCATGGCGGTATATCCATGAATGAGATGATGATTCCTGTCGCATATCTGAAGGCAAAATGATGGAAAAAACATTCATAATCAACAGTGTTGAGGAACTCTCGCAGGTGTCGGAATTATTAATGTCTTGGCGAGATAAATCCAATATTATTGCGTTTTATGGACCGATGGGAGCAGGTAAGACCACTTTGATAAAGAACCTGTGCCATAAACTCGGCGTGACCGATGAGGTCAACAGTCCGACCTTCGCTCTCGTGAATGAATATCCGACTCCAATAGAAGGCTCTATTTTTCACTTCGATTTCTACAGAATCAAGAAATTGGAGGAGGTTTACGACATCGGTTACGAGGATTATTTCTACAGCGGCCGCCTGTGCCTTTTGGAATGGCCTGAGCTTATCGATCCGCTGATGCCCGATCACTTTATAAAGGTCGAAATCGTCCTCGGCGACAGCGATAATTCCAGAAAAATTAAGTGCACAGTGTAGGGACGCATCGTATGTCCTAATGACAAGAGAGCAAGAATGATATTATATAAAAACGATATCGTCAAATTTACCGAGCTGGTTTCTTCTCACACCAAAACGTTTCTTCTTTTGGATGAGAATACGGAGAAATATTGTCTCAATGTTTTAAAAAGTGTTGATTTTCAGAATGTTATAAAAATCGTCATTCCTTCAGGAGAACAAAACAAAAATATCGGTACCGTTCAACATATTTGGTCGCAACTTGTTGATAATCATGCTGATAGGAAATCATTGCTGATAAACATCGGTGGTGGCATGGTGACCGACATCGGAGGATTCGCAGCGTCGTGTTATCAACGCGGCATCGATTTCATTAACATCCCGACAACGCTTTTAGGAATGATTGACGCTTCAATAGGCGGTAAGACAGGCATTGATTTTCAAGGACTTAAAAATCAAATCGGATTATTCTCGCAGCCACTCGCGGTGGTGATTCTGTTTGAGTTTCTTGAAACTCTGCCGAAACGTGAACTGCTTTCCGGCTTGGCTGAAATAATAAAATACGGTTTTATAGTTGATAAGAGTTTCCTAGAAGCGAAGCTACTTTCTTATCCATCTTATCCTCCTTATCCATCTTATCCTCTTTATCCTCAATTTATCGAGAAATCCATAGCTGTTAAGGATGAAATTACTCGTAACGACACGACAGAGCATGGTAGACGTAAGATTTTAAACTTCGGTCATACCATTGGTCACGCTATTGAAACATATCTTATTGATAATCATGAAGAAATACGTCATGGAGAAGCGGTTGCGCTTGGAATGGTGCCGGCTTTGTTTCTGTCGGAAAAATATTTTAATTTAGACCCTAATTGGACTTTATATTATAAAGATTTGTACGCTAAGAATTTCAATAGATTCAATCTTAATGATATTCCTGTTGATGAATTGATTGAAATAATGCGTCACGACAAGAAAAACGAGGGCGGTGACATAAGATTTGTGCTGATTGAAGACATAGGTAAGCCTGTTTATGATGTCGTGGTGAAGCCTGAAGATATTGTCGAATCGATAAACTATCTTGTTGATTATCAGAGCGATGAAAATTATTGGGGTAAATAAGACGTTTGATTTGGATGTGAATCTTGTCGGAAGCAAGAGCGAGAGCAACCGTGTCTTGATGATTGGCTATTACGGTGGTTTCACACCTCGCGTCAAAAACCTTTCCGAATCTGACGATACCCGATTATTGAAAGAGATTCTTGATTCTCTCTCTTATCCTTCTTATCCATCTTATCCATCTTATCCTGTTTATCCATCTTATCCTCAAAAAATAGTCTGCTTCAACGCCGGCACTGTCTTCCGTTTCTTGGCCACAGCCTTGTCATTTCGTGACGGTGAATGGATATTGACCGGTTCCGACCGCATGCTTCAGCGTCCTGTCGGTGACCTCGTGGATACCTTGCGAGCGATGGGGACAGACATCGAATATATGGGACAGGATGGATTTCCACCGTTACGTATACATGGTAAGGAATCGGCAAAGACGCGATTTGTTGCGTCTCAAATTCACGTCGATATCACTATTAGTTCGCAATTCGCATCATCATTATTGTTGGCGCAACCGTCATATTTACATTTAGACGGCGACATGTCATCCGTTCCGTATATCGATATGACCATTGACGTGATGCGAAAATTCGGCATCGATGTGCATCGTGAAGGACGTGATATTTTTGTGAAACAATCTGATTATCAGGATGTTGAATATTCTGTGGAATCCGATTGGACTTGCGCCTCATATTGGTACGAAATAGTCGCTTTAAGCGAAAACGGCCGAGTGCGATTGCGCAATCTTCATCTTGATTCCAAACAAGGTGATGCCGTCGTCGCAAAATGGTTTGAGAATTTTGGTGTAACAACCGTTCAAGACGGTAATGATATCATTATTGAAAAAAATAATTCAATAAATAAAGAACAAGTATCATTTGATTTTATCGACAATCCTGATTTGTACCCGACCATCGCCGCCACCTGTGCGGGATTAGGTATAGAAGGCCGTTTCACCGGATTGCGTAATCTCAAGCACAAGGAATCGGATCGGGTGGCGGCGATGACAACGGAATTGTCGAAAAAGAATGTTTTTGATTCCCACAACGACCACCGTATTGCGATGGCATTGGCACCTCTCGCAATGAAAATCGGCGCCCTCGAAATCAAGAACGCCGAAGTCGTATCAAAATCATATCCTGGATTTTGGAAAGAATTCCAAAAAATCACAACCAACCGGTAGTCAATACATCGACAATGTGAATTACCTCAATAGGCATTTTCTGTTTTTTTGCATATGAGTTGAGATGCAACAGACACGATATGTCGTTGGTAATCAAGTATTCAGCACCTGAGTCTATGGCGTCTTTCAACTTCTGGTCGGCCATCGAAGAGGAAATCGTCTCATGTTGCAACGGGAACATTCCTTTACCCATTCCGCAGCATATCTCAGGGTGTTTCAACTCCACCAGCTCCAATCCGTTGACCTTTGAGAGCAACTGACGGGCCTCGTTTTTCTGACCGAGTTCGCGTAAAGCGGAGCATGAATCGAGGTACGCCGCTTTGTACGGAAACACTGCTTCGAAATAATCTTTGTGCACTTTATTGACCAGAAAATCAGTAATCTCGTAGATGTTCGCGACGAGTTTGTTGCACTGCAGATGATAGCTGGAGTTATGGAAAATCTCTTTGTATCTCGTCTTGATGAACCCCACGCACGACGCGCTGATGCCTACGATAGGGCGGTTGTTTGGGAAGTCGTTGAGAAACTTCTCACCGAGTTTCCTTGACTCGTCGACGTAGCCGCTGTTGAATGCGAACTTGCCGCAGCACGTCTGCTCAGGGTTGTATGCCACCTCGACGCCAGCCGCTTTGAGTAGTTTCAGGGTGTTCATCGCCGTCATCGGATAAAACTGGTCGATGACGCAGGATACAAAGAGATCTACTGTCATGATTATCAATGATTTATGTTATTTTAAACCACGCGCTTTCAAGTATGGCTCAATACTCGGCTCCTGTCCGCGGAATTTCTTATATTGCACCATTCCTTCGTCGTTGCCGCATTCTTGCAAACAGTTGATTCTGAATGACTTGGC
>JAGCFU010000075.1 GCA_017649945.1 Bacteroidales bacterium
CGGAGATCGTGTTCGGCGGCACATGCGACAAGAGCGTCGGTTACTTCGTCGAGCCTACAGTCATCCTCGCCAAGGTTCCGAACTACGAGTCAATGGCTCAGGAAATCTTCGGACCAATCATCACCATCTACGTTTACGACGACAAGAAATATGAGGAAACACTGGAACTCTGCGACACCACATCACCTTACGCATTGACAGGAGCTATCTTCGTCAACGACCTCAAGGCACGTCAGCTCGCCGACCAGAAACTCAAATATTCAGCAGGTAACTTCTACATCAACGACAAGCCAACGGGCGCCGTCGTGGGATGCCAGCCATTCGGCGGCTCACGCGCATCAGGCACCAACGACAAGGCTGGCGGTCTGTGGAACCTCATCCGCTGGACGAACCCACGCGCAATCAAGGAAACATTCGTGCCGGCAACGGAATACGGATATCCTTTCCTCGCGAAATAATAGCTTTTAGCCATTAGCTATTAGCCATTAGCCATTAGCTATTAGCCGTTAGCCATTAGCCGTTAGCCATTAGTTATTAGCCGTTATATATTATGGCTAGAAGCTAATGGCTAATGGCTTTTTATTACACGATAAATCAATTCCTCCCCCGGTCGCGCCAACCTCATTCGTTGACGTTGCTCCTCAGTCAAATCGTAATAAAGGCGGTCGGCATCGACGGTAAAGCCAGCTTTTTCAAGCACTTGCGCATAATCGCGACCGAACTGGCGCACGTGGTCATACTGACCGAAACACCGTTTGCGCTCCTCCGGGTCAGTGATTGAGGGGTCTTCCCAAGTGTCAACATTAGGATTAATTGGAACAAGCAAAATTGCCCAGCCACCGGGTTTTAGGATGCGTTTTATCTCCGAAAATGCCTTATTCACATCGTTGACATGCTCCAAAACATGGTTGCAAATCACCACATCATATTGATTATCAGGCAAAGCTATATCTGTAACATCAAGTTTTAAGTCCGCAATGGGCGAATCGAGGTCGGCAGTAGTGTAATCGAGGTTTTTCAAAGCACGAAACTTCTTAAGATACGGTTGTTCCGGTGCAAAGTGCAAAACCTTCAGATTGTCGGTAAATAAGCCTGTTTTCTCTTTTAAGTACAGCCAAAGCAGACGATGACGCTCGAGAGAAAGACATTTCGGACACATGCGGTTTTCCATCGCTTTTCCATAGCCGTAAGGCAAAAACTTGCGGAAATGTCTGCCACAGACAGGACACTCCACCTTGTTTCCAATATAAAACGGACGTATCAAAACGCTGAACAAGCCACTGAAACGAATCAAGGTCTGACGCGGAAAAATCCTTGTAAATAAAGCAATTAACTTTTTCATAACATTTTTTTGATTGCAGCAGTCATGTTCGACCACTGATATTTCTTCTTCTCATCCCGAGCGCCTTCTTCAAACATATTGTATCTATCGTTTTCGCAAAAATCGACCAACGCATCAGCTATTGCGGAAGGATTCGGCTCAACGACATATCCCACTTTTCCATTCGGAATGATCTCACCCAAACCGCCCACATTTGTCACCAGCATCGGTTTCTCAAAATGGTATGCGATCTGCGTCACGCCGCTCTGAGTAGCCGATTTATAAGGCTGAACCACCATTTCAGATGAATTAAAGTAATACTTTACATCATCATCATTAATATATTGATTTTCAATGATTATAAAATCTTTTAAATCATGCTTTTTTATCTGTTCAAGATATGGTTTCGGGTCGTCGTAGAACTCTCCGGCAACGAGCAATTTCATAGGATATTTTCTCAATCGTTCATCGGCAAAAGCATCAATGAGAAGGTCGAGACCTTTGTAAGCACGCACCAATCCGAAGAACAGAAAATATCGGTAATTCGGGTCAAGGTTAAGATGTTTAACAGCCTCTGCTCTATCCATAATCTCGCCGAAATGGTCGTACAACGGATGCGGAGTGAAGACTCTCGGCTTGTTGTGCCTGTCGAGACTCGCGATCTCATTCAAAACCGATTTAGAAAGCGCTACAAAACCGTCCATTGCTTTCACAAAATAAGGCGGCAGCAACTTGTCGAGCAACGATTTTTCGTGAGGTATCATATTGTGTATCAAGCCAATACACCGTGTATGACGGTTTCGCTTAATCACTCTTGCCATCTTGCCGAAGCAAGGAGCGAAGAACGACATCCAGTAAGTGAAAATCACAATGTCGGGATTCTTTTTCCGTATCTCCTTCCCCACCTTGATCCAGTTTAACGGATTGATAGAGTTGACTTTACGTGAAATAGGAAAGCCTTCCGGAGCTTTTGAGTCGGAATACTGCGTCTTGCCGGGGAACAGAAACGACGGATACTGAAGTTTAAACGTAACCACTTCAATATCAACATCTTCCTTGACAAACTCCGTTGCGAGTCTGTCGGTAAAGGCAGCTATTCCGCCACGATACGGATGCGATGTGCCGACGATGATGATTTTCATTTTTTGTCTTTGTCGCGAACAGGCGCGGCCTGTTCCTCCTTTGTTTCTTTCGGCTCAACGATCGCGGCCTTGTAATTGATTTTCGCAAAAGCCTTGATAAGTTTTTCAGGGTCTGTTTTCTCGCTATCGTATTGAACAGTAACGAGTTTCGTCTTCAAATCAGGATTGACGGCCTTCACGCCTTTTTCAAAACGAAGGTTATCCTTAATGCGTTTAACACAATTCTGACATTCAATCTCAGGTTCGGTTGTAAAAACAACTTCTTTCTTTGTCTGAGCCTGTGTCAAGACTGCTAAAAACAACGCGAATGTCAATAAAATAAGTTTTTTCATGATATTTTTATTTTGTTAATTTCCATTTAATGCCTGCGTAGAACATTATCCCGTCCACAGGTCCCCAAATCATTGTGGCGTCGAAGTTATCACCCCATGGGTCGTGACAGCCGACAATCGGGTTTTTCTGTTTGAAATTGGTGAGATTTTCACCTCCTATATAGATATTACCCCAACGGAACCATCTGAGTATCTGCGCGTTAAGTATCGGATAGGCATCAAAAGTGCCAAATCCGTCAGGCATACGACCGCCTCCGTTAACTTGCATAGTAACGTCAAATTGCCATATCTCAAGAGGTGTTTTGTATGTCGCAGTCATCAAACCTTTGTAACGACTGGTCAAAGGCTTTTCGCGCAAAACTCCGTTTACTGTAGTCTTCACGTCGTTATACCTAAATGCGCCCAGAAGCGAGAAACCCTCGAAGAACGGATAGGTTGCATCAATTTGGAATGTGTGCGAATACGATATTCCGTCAAGGTTGCTGAAGCGCACCTTATGAGCATCGCTGTCAAGGTCAGTAACCACCTGATTTGTGAAGTTTGTATAATAATATTCTAAGTTGATAATCAAGCACTTTTCAAAGATATCGATATCAAACGAAGCTGTGGCGCCGTAGTTCCATGCCTCTTCCTGTTTCAGGTTATTGTCAACGATAATGTTGCGGCTGCTTGCCAAAAGCGTATGATTATCAAGCATCGGTCGCGGTGTACGATAGCCTTTTCCTGCTGAAAAGCGCAGTTTCAAAAGGTCGCAGGGTGCCCATTTCACGTGAGCTCGAGGCGTAAAGAAAGTACCATACAAATCACTGTGATCGCCACGCATACCTGCCATCAGCACAAGTTTATCGTCAAGATTGAAAGTGTATTGGGCATATGCTCCAACTATGTTTTCATCTGGAGCTTTTACAAGATCAGGCACCAAGGTCCAGCGCTCATCAAAGCAGTCATGATTGAACGACAAACCGGTAGAAATGCTGTGACGCGGAGTGAACTCGGTCTCAAACATCAGCTGTGCATAGGCATTATTATTGTCCACGTCATAAGTCTTCAAACCATACAATGAATTCATTTTATGTATTGAGCCCGACAAAATCAATGCGACGTTGGTGTTGTGAACCTCGTCGAAAATATATGCATTCTTCAGCACTCCTTCATAGCGTTCAGACTCTATATTTATTCTATACAACTGATTATCAGCAACTTTCACATGATTATGCGCATCTTCCATTTGTCCGCCTTTTCTATCCTCTTTCAACGCTTTAACATACGTCTGCATGATGTAACGGTCTTTTTTATACATCCAGCGGTTCATGAAATCAAATTGCTGAACCTTCGGCATATCCATGAATCCGTCGTCGTTACCGTCATGTTCCATCCACATATTCTCGTAATGCGCTAATAATCCGGTACTTAGAGCGTCGTTGAAATGATAATTTCCTTCTATATTTGTCTCAATTTTCATGTGGCTGTCGAGGAACAGATTCACGTCGAGTTCTTCATCAGACTGTGGTTTCAGGTATTCCACATTGATTTGTCCGGTTATCGACTCGTAGCCGTTTTTCACTGTCGCCGCGCCTTTCGACACTTGTATCGACTGCATCCATGTTCCAGGTATATAGCCAAGCGAAAATGGAGCCGCAGCACCTCTGAAAGCCGGCACGTTCTCTGTCAGCATCTGGACGTAACTGCCTGATAATCCGAGAAGTTTTATCTGTTTTGCTCCTGTTGCGGCATCAGTGTAGTTAACATCGACAGACGGGTTTGTTGAGAAACTCTCCCCAAGATTGCAACATGCGGCACGGCATAGCTCCGTATTAGTGAGAATCTCTATGTTTTCAGCGCCTCTCGCCCTCATCCGGCCAGGACGCTGAGCCTTAACCACCACGTCATCAAGAGTAATCTCTCCGGAAAGCGTAACCTCAACAAAATCAAGGCCTTCACAAGAAATAGTGTCATTGTCAAAACCGACAAAAGACACCACTATCGTATTCATATTCGGTCTTCTTTCCAATACAAAAGAGCCGTTTGCATCCGTCGAGGTGCCGTAATTCGTGCCTATCCAAACCACGTTGGCACCAATCAAAACACTACCGTTCTGATCCTTGACGACGCCCCTCACCTGCGAAAATAAGGTAATCGCAAGAAAACAGAAGAAAACAGATATAAAATATTTTTTCATTACAATCAGCGATTTAATTATCCGTTTTTATAACGGAGCAATTTTTTAATTATTTCATTTATCTCTTTTGATATTTTCGTATAATATATAATTGTCAAACCGATAATAACAATAATTCCCGTTCTAAAGACGGCTTCAGTGACTTTCACAACTGCGCCATCATAGTTAAAGTAAATTATAGGTTTTGATATATATTTAACTGATATCCAATTTATTCCAAACATAACAATCATTATTGCGATAACGACCAACTCTTTCCATGAAAACGGTGAAATTTTCGTTTTCCATAATATTAGCAGCAATAAAAACAAATAATAAATAGAGTATGATATAATTGAAGACCACGCTGCTCCAGTCATTCCCAATACTGGTATCAGACTGTTATTCAACAATATAGCGCTTATCGTCAATATAGCGGTGAATATCAGCTGAAGGTAATACCACTTGGAATAACTCAATACTGTAACGCCAATATTAAGCGAAGAATTGACTAATTTCGCAAGTCCGAGAAGGAAAAACACCCACTTTCCATCGACGTATTTGTCACCATTCGGGAGAAGTTCAAAGAACAAATCTATGTTAATCCAAATGATGAAAAACACGAACGCTCCGGCTATCAACTGGTGCAATGAGACACTTTTGCATATCGCCGCAGCCCTTTGACTATCATTGTCTTTCATCGCCTGCGAGATAATCGGGCGTGAGATAGCAGACACCGAACGATACGGCATCTCCACAAGATTCGCCATATATGACGCGATGGCGTAAATTCCTGTAACGGTAAGTCCCAACTGCGCCGTGATGAAGAACGAATTGAGGCTTGGTATGATATTCCCCACTACCGCCGCAACGGTAAGGAACAGCGTGTACAATAGAAAATCCTTGCGAAGCCACTTAGAGACATACCCAGGCTCTATCTTGAACGAAATCTTGGAAAGATACAGTAAGTATATGATATTCAATACAGTAGCCATAAAATACGCCAAGCACAAACCTATCACCATGCTGTCGAGATCAATTTTACCGGTGATATAGAGAATGTAATCCGCAAGGGTAAAAAGACGTATTCCAACCTCACGAACCATCTTAGGGATTACGATACGCATCAGTATGTTGGCATTGGTCTCGAACACCGTCATATACATCATGAAAAAAGCCATCGGGATGACTAAATAGATGTAATTGACAAAAAGTGCCGATTTGCTTGCAAACATCTCGACTATCGTCTCTTTGAAAACAAAGAAGAGTATCGTGAAAATTGTAAAACCTACCGCAGGCACTATGAGAGTCCAGCCGAAAAACCCGTGGTCGCGGCTCTCAGCGTCACGAAAATACGGGTAATAACGCAGCGCCGAAGTGTTGGTGCCAAGCGCCCCAAGGCCTGACAGCAGGATTGCGGCATCAGCCATGACACGTGTAAGACCCACCTCCTCCTGAGTGAGGTATTTCGTCATCACAAAAAAGGTGGTAATGAACCCGACAGCCACGCCGATATAGTTCATCAAGGTACCTTTAATGCTTTGTCTTACAACGATTCCCATCAGTTTTTCAAGATATTTTTAATGAAGTTTCGTGTAGGATAATTTTTATCGTTCAGCACATGATACAGCTCGTTCATCAATGGAAAATCAGCCACATTGATATTGTTATCGACGAGTTTCTTGTAGAAGACATCCACAGCGATGCGGCCTTCAAGCACGACGCTGTCCGACATGCACGAGTTGAAGAAACCCTTTCCTATAAGCAGTCCGAGCGTGCGGTTGCGGCTCATATCGTTCAGTGAAGTAAGTGAGAAATCACCGAATCCGCAGTAATTATACATGGTGCGTTCATCGCCTCCGAATGTCGTGATGAGACGGCGCATCTCATTGAGAGCCATGGTGATAAATATCGAGCGCAGGTTCGCCGAATCGAAGTGGGCGTCGACCATTCCGATGACAATGGCATAGATGTTTTTCAGGATAGAGGCATATTCAACGCCCGTCACATCGGTGGTGAAATCGGTGCGAATCATGGTGCCGTCAAACACATCAGTAATGATTTTATAAAAACATTCATCGGTCGCCGCAGCAGTTAATCCCGTATCCTGCCTGTTGATTATCTCACGAGCAAACGAAGGTCCCTTCAAAGTCATGAAAGGGTTGAATATCAACGATTTAATACTATCAGGGATAATCTGGTCGCCGCTTCCGAAACCTTTAGCGAGGTTGACAACAAGCGCCGTCGGGTTGATATAGTCCTTGTTTTCCATTAGATAGCCCACTACAGCCGTCGACGGGATAGCGAGGAAAATCACATTCGCCTCAAGCAAGACATTTTTATCATCGGTAGCATGAAGGTTCTCGCTCAGTTGGCATTTAGGAAAATATGAAGTGTTGACATGCATTGTGTTGATCATCTCAATCACTTCTTTCTCAATAGAAAGCAGATATATCTCATCTTTATTTTTCTCAGCAAGCACATCGCCAATAGCCGTAGCGATAGCTCCACTTCCGATAAAAACGATTTTTCGCATGATAATAAAAATTTTTGCAAAAATAATAAAAAGACTTTAGCTATTAGCCATCAGACATCAGTTTTTTTCAGTTATGAGATTTTTTTCTGCCAAAAAAATGCTGGCGTCGAGTTCATAGCCAATCAAAACGATGATACAGTTGACGTACATCCACATCATGAAGATGATTAGACCGCCAATGGAGCCGTAGAGCGCGTTGTAATTCGAGAAATTAATGATATAGTAGTTAAATCCGATGGTTCCCAACACAAACAACAAAGTGAACATTATGGTTCCCGGTGTAAACAGTCGGAATTTCCTGTCCTTGTCAGGGTTACCGAAATAATACAGCACTGCTATTCCTACAAGCAGCGCGAACACTGTAAGCAACCATCTGCCGATATCAATTAGAGTGATTATAAACTGATTGTAAAAATGTATCTTATTGAATAACAAGGGCAAATAATCAGTTCCGATGATAATAAGCGCTATTGAAGTGATGAGAAGCGAGCCGAGAATCAGTGTCGTGAGAAGTCCGCCGGCGTACATCCTGACAAACGACATTTTCCCGATATGGTTAACGCCCATGTCAAAGCCGCGGAAAAACGCACGAATGGCGCCGGAACTGAAATAAAACGCCATGAAGATACCTATCGACATGAGGGTGTTATGCTGGTGCGACATGATTTCGTCGATTGTCCCCACCACCCTTCCGGCAATGTTTTCAGGCACCACCTGATTAATCAGGTCGACAATCGTTGTCTGGACACCATCGAGAGGCAAATACGGAATTATTGTAAACAGCACCATCACAGCCGGAAAAATCGCGAGAAACACGTTGAAGGCCACTGCTGCAGCGCGGTCGGTGAGATAACCTTTGGAAAACCCCTGTATAAAATACACCAGAACGTCGTAAAGAGGCTTTCCGCGAAAACCCGGCAACTTGGCAGTTTTCATTCTATCTATCACATTGTCTTTCAACGCAATAGCCTTATTCTCATATTTTTCGATGTTGAATTTCATAACAAAAAGAATAAAATGCAAAAATATGAATTTTTTTATTAATTTTGCAAAAAATTAATCGAAATGGGAGAACATGTTTCACATCCTGGTGTGATAGTCGGGATAAACGGCGATGACCTTGACATAGAAATACTTAGCACAAGCTCTTGTGGCTCATGCGGAATCAAGTCGGCATGCGGGATGTCGGAGATGAAAGAGAAACGCATCACGGTGCCTAAGCCTGAAGACAAGGAATTCATCGTTGGACAGCCTGTCAGCATCATCATGAACAGCAGCCAAGGCAACAAAGCGGCGTTGTTCGCATATTTCATCCCAGCCTTTCTCTTAGTGGCTATCATCGTGATTCTCAGCAACTTATCAATAAAAGAATGGCTCTCAGCCTTAGTCGGAATCGGAGTGATTGCGATTTATTACCTCATTTTGTATTTTTTCAAAGACAAGTTGCGGGACGAATTCAAATACGAAATACGTTAGTCTTTAGTTATTAACGAGTTACATTTTTTGCAAAATTTTCCTTGTATAATTAATATAAAACTATTAATTTTGCAACCGCTAAAAATATGTTTGTTTTATGAGTAATGTTTTATTATGGTCCTTAGTGATTCTGGGCATTTTAGGAGGAGTAGCGGCGGTGATTCTGTTCTTCGTCGCGAAGAAGTTCAAGGTTGAAGAGAACCCTCTCATCGACGAGGTCGAGTCAGTGTTGGCAGGTGCCAACTGCGGTGGCTGTGGTTTCGCCGGTTGCCGTAACTTCGCGGAGGCGTGTGTTAAAGCCGCTGCCGAGAAGAAAAGCCTATCGGGTTTGAACTGCCCGAGTTCCGACATGTCTAAAGTGGCCGGATTGCTTGGACTTACCGCTACCGTTGCCGAGCCGATGATTGCAGTAGTGCGTTGCAACGGTACTTGTGAGAACGCACCATCGAAGGTGCATTATGAAGGAGCCGACATCTGCGGCTTCGCCAACACATTGTATGCCGGCGAGAACGGATGTCCTAACGGATGTTTGGGTTTAGGCGACTGCGTGAAGAAATGCCAGTTCAACGCCCTGCACATCAACAAAGAGACGGGGCTTCCTGAGGTCGACGAAGACAAATGCGTGGGCTGCGGCGCATGTGCCAAGGCTTGTCCGCGCGGCGTCATCGAGATTCGCGCCAAGGGCAAGAACAACCGCCGTGTATACGTGGCGTGCAACAACGTGGAGAAAGGCGCCGTGGCGATGAAGAACTGCAAAGTGAGCTGCATCGCTTGCCAGAAGTGCTTCAAGACATGCCCGTTCGAGGCTATCGAGATGCGCGGCAACCTCGCCTACATCGACTTCACAAAGTGCAAGCAATGCCGCAAATGCGTCGAGGCCTGCCCTCGCGGAAGCATCCATGAGGTCAATTTCCCGCCAAGGAAACCGAAAGAAGAAAAAATTGTTGAACAACCAAGCGAAAGTAAAGAATAACGTATGAATCCAATTAAGACATTTCCAAAAGGTGGCGTTCATCCGGAAGAAAACAAGCTTTCGTCGGATCAGCCTATCATCACATTTGAGATACCTAAACAGGTCATCATCCCACTCGGACAGTGCCTCGGCGCTCCGGCGGAGCCGATAGTGGCGAAAGGCGACAAAGTGAAGGTGGGACAGCTCATCGCCACGGCGAAGGGTTTCATCAGCGCCAACGTGCACTCGTCAGTGAGCGGCACCGTCAACAAAATCGACGACGTGATGGACCACACAGGCTACCGTAAGCCGGCTATCTTCATCGACGTGGAAGGCGACGAATGGCTCGAAGGCATCGACACTACCGACACTTTAGTAAAAGATATCACACTCTCGAGACAAGAGATTATCGAACGTATCAAACAGCACGGCATAGTGGGTCTCGGCGGCGCCACATTCCCGACATACGTCAAGTTGATGATACCGCAGGACAAGAAAGCGGAATACGTCATCATCAATGCAGCGGAATGCGAGCCTTACCTCACCTGCGACAACAGACTGTTGCTCGAGAAACCGTATGAGTTCCTCGTAGGCGTAAAAGTTATCATGAAAGCCGTCGACGCCCCGAAAGGCGTAATCGGAATCGAGGTGAATAAGATTGAAGTGGCCAAGAAACTTGACGAAATCATTAAGAACGACAGCTATTTCAGCGGAATAGAAGTACAGCCTTTGAAGACGAAATACCCACAAGGCGGTGAGAAACAAATCATCAAATCAGTGACAGGACGCGAGGTGCCGTCAGGCAAGCTCCCTATCGAGACAGGATGTGTAGTCGTCAACGTGGCTTCAACATTCGCCATCTACGAGGCGGTGCAGAAGAACAAACCTTTGGTTTATCGTGTCGTCACCGTGACAGGAAAATCGGTGAAGAAGCCGTCGAACTTCCTCGTCAGAATCGGAACACCTGCCAACATGCTCATCGAAGCAGCCGGCGGACTCCCTGAAGACACAGCAAACCTCATCAACGGCGGCCCTATGATGGGTAAATCAGTGAGTGTGACAACATTCCCGACCATCAAAGGCACTTCCGGCATCTTGATGCTCAACGAGAAAGACGCCCAGCCACGTAAGGTCAGCAACTGCATCCGCTGCGGCAAATGCATGCAGGCCTGCCCGATGGGTCTTGAGCCATATCTGCTCAACCGTCTCGCACGTCAGAACAACTTTGAGGAGACAGAGAAACACAATATCATGGACTGCATAGAATGCGGCTCATGCGAGTTCACCTGCCCTGCCAACATCCCGTTAGCCGACTACATCCGTTACGGTAAGACGAAGACAGGACAATTAATACGTTCACGTAATCAGAAATAGCTATGAATCAGTTAACAATATCAGGTTCTCCGCATGTTCACGGAGATTTAAGCGTAAGGAAAATAATGTGCATGGTGATTATCGCCTTGCTTCCCGCTTTGCTTGTGGCCATTTACTATTTCGGCTGGTATGCGTTGCGTCTGACCATCGTCTCGGTGGCGGCTTGCATGCTGACTGAGTGGCTCATCCAGAAATTTTTATTCAAAGGCCCTTCGACCATCAACGACGGCTCTGCTGCCTTGACAGGTCTGTTACTTGCCTTCAACGTACCTGCCAACCTTCCTTTATGGATGGTCATCGTGGGTAGCGTCGTTGCCATCGGCATCGCCAAGATGTCGTTCGGCGGCTTGGGCAAAAACCCGTTCAACCCTGCATTGGTAGGTCGTGTGTTCATGCTTGTGTCATTCCCGACAGCCATGACGACATGGCCAAAGGCACAGCCGATCTTCGACGCAGGCTTCTTCGCTGATGCAGTGACAGGTCCTACCCCACTCAGCCTTCTGAAAGAAGCAGGTGTCGGAACCTTAGCCAAGTCAGGTGACATGCAGTTCCTCGACATGGTTCTCGGTAACCGTGGCGGTGCTTTCGGTGAGATTTGCGCCATCGCATTGTTGATTGGTGCCATCTACCTCATCATCACGAAAGTCATCGACCTCGCTACACCATTGAGCATCCTGCTTACCGTGTTCATCATGACAGGCATCTGCTACCTCGTCGACCCGACACAATACATCGCACCATGGTATCATCTGGTTTATGGCGGTCTCATCCTCGGCGCTTTCTTCATGGCAACCGACATGGTGACATCACCTATGACAATCCAAGGCAAGATAATCTACGGAATCGGCATAGGTGCCATCACAGTCATCATCAGATTGTGGGGACAGTATCCTGAAGGCGTGTCGTTCGCCATCCTCATCATGAACGCCGTCGTGCCGCTCCTCAATAAAGGATTTAAACCAAAACGCTTCGGCGTAGTGAAATAATTGTTGAATCTTAAAATTTTGGAATTATGGCAAAGAAAGAATCAACATTAAAGAATATGCTCATCGCCCTGATGGTCATCACCATAGTGTCGGGCGGAGTGCTCGGATATGTCTACGGCCTCACCAAGCCTACTATCGACAAGGTGGAAGCCAATAAGAATCTCAAAGCTATCAACGAAGTTTTGAAATCTGACGTTGAGATTGTCAGGACAGAGACTCGGGACATTGACGATCTGACATACAATTTAGCATACGACGCTGAAGGCAACTTCATCGGAGCGGCCATCAAGACCTATTCGATGAACGGTTTCGGCGGCAAGGTCGAATTAATGGTCGGCATGCTTGCAAACGGTGTTATTAATAAGGTGTCTGTTTTGTCACA
Source organism: Bacteroidales bacterium (assembly GCA_017649945.1). Taxonomy (GTDB): domain Bacteria; phylum Bacteroidota; class Bacteroidia; order Bacteroidales; family F082; genus Limimorpha. The sequence goes on from JAGCFU010000075.1 coordinate 12,660, forward strand.
GGCTGAGACACCGGGTCTTGGCGCCAACATGGTCAACGATAAATTCAAAGGCCAGTTTGACGGTAAAGATCCTAAGCAATTCGTGCTTAAAGTCAAGAAAGACGGTGGTGACGTCGATGCTATCACAGCCGCCACTATCAGTTCGAGAGCCGTTTCTGAGGCTGTCAAGAAAGCCGCTGACGGTTTCGAGGCAAACAAAGACCAATTCATGAAAGGAGGAAACAATGAGTAACTGGAAAAACTTCACCAAAGGACTTATCAAGGAGAACCCTATCCTCGTCCTTTTATTAGGATGCTGTCCTACCCTCGCCACAACGACGAGTGCCATCAACGGCATGTCAATGGGTCTTGCGACAACATTCGTTCTGATAATGTCAAATTTAGTAATCTCGTTATTGAAGAACTTCATCCCTGACAAGGTGAGAATCCCTTGCTTCATCGTGGTCATCGCCTCGTTTGTCACTGTGGTTCAGTTGGTTATGCAGGCTTACGTTCCGGATATCTACGAGACATTAGGATTGTTTATTCCGCTCATCGTGGTGAACTGCATCGTATTGGGACGTGCAGAGGCTTTCGCTTCAAAGAATCCTGTGTGGCCTTCAATCCTCGACGGTGCCGGCATGGGCTTAGGTTTCACTTTCGCTTTGACGATGCTCGGTTCCATCCGTGAAGTACTCGGCAGCGGCAGTATCTTCAACTGGAGATTCCTCCCAGAGGACGCCAACACTATTCTCATCTTCGTGCTTGCGCCTGGAGCCTTCATCGCCTTGGGTTATCTCATCGCAATAGTCAACAGATTAAAGAAAACTAAATAACAAAGTGCCATGAAAATCATCATCATACTTATATCGACAATCTTTGTCAACAACGTCATTTTGGCGCAGTTTCTCGGAATCTGCCCGTTTTTAGGCACTTCCAAGAAGACTTCCACCGCTGTCGGCATGGGCGCCGCCGTTATCTTCGTGCTCGTCCTCGCCACTTTAGTGACATACCTATTAAATAAATACGTCCTCGTGGCGCACGGATTACAGTTCCTGCAGACCATCGCCTTCATCCTGGTCATCGCGGCCTTGGTGCAGATGGTTGAGATTATCTTGAAGAAGATAAGTCCGTCGCTCTACACTGCACTCGGCGTGTTTTTACCTTTGATTACCACCAACTGCTGCGTTCTCGGCGTATCTTTGAAGGTCGTCGGTGAAGGCTTCATCTACGGAAACAACGTCGGAGAGGCTGTCATCTACGCTGCAGGCATCGCCATCGGCTTCGCTGTGGCTTTGATAATCTTCTCAGGCATCCGCGAGCACATCGATCTGATGGAAGCCCCTGAAGGTACCAAAGGCACACCTATCGCCTTGATAACAGCCGGTATCCTTGCCATGGCATTCATGGGATTTGGCGGTCTTGTTTAAGAATTTAACCTATTAAAACTATACCAATGAAGAAATTAAACTTACGTAGATTGCTCATAGTCGGGGTGTTAGCTCTTATTTCAAGCACGACTATAGCACAAACCTACACTTATCCTGTAAAGGAGAAACAAGGCTTCTCGGTAAGCCAGAAGACCCGTGACGGTATGCGCATCAGCTATGAACTGGGTCAGTTCTCACTGAATCAGTTGAATTACCGTGGCGAAGAGATGTCAGAGATTTCAATAAAAGGCATAGTGCTTCCTAACACAGCAGGCAGCCCTAACCTTCCGACGGAGAGCCGCATGATGGCAATCCCGACAGGTGCCAAGGCAACTCTCAACGTCGTTAGTTACGACATGGAAGTCATCAAGAACGTGGAAATCGCCCCTGCCCTTCGCATTCAGGCTGAGGCAGAGGAACCTGACATGAATTACACCAAGGACATGAGTGTTTACGGTAAAGACGCTTTATATCCGGCTGAACCTTTCATCGCCGCATCCACATATATCCGTGGCGTTGATGCCGTGACAGTGTCTATCACACCATTCCAATACAACCCTGTCACAAAAGACCTCATCGTCTACAGCAACGTTGAGCTTTCCTTGACATACGAGGGCGGCAACGGACAGTTCGGTGAAGACCGTTTGCGTTCACCATACTGGGATCCTATCCTCGCAGCAGAGTTGATTAACTACGACCAGCTCCCTGTCATAGACTATGCAGCACGTATGCAGCAGTGGCTCCGTGACGGTGCTGAAGGTGCAGAATACATCATCATCACTCCTAACAACGACGATTGGGCACCTTACGCTGAGCAGCTTAAGGAATATCGTATGAAACAAGGTATCATCACAGAGGTTTACCGTATAGATGAAATGCCGGCTACCACTACCACTCAGATGAAAGATTGGTTCCACAACGCCTACGACACATGGGAAATCGCTCCTGTGGCAGTATGTCTGTTGGGCGACCATAACACCAACATGACACAGGGTATTCCGGCTGAGACAACAAGCCACCCTTACAACGGAAGCTGTATCACCGACAACTTCTACGCTGACGCACAAGGCAACGACAACCTGCCGGATATGGTATTCTGCCGTTTAGTGGCACAAAATGCCACCGAGCTCCCTGTCTTCGTCGGTAAACAGATAGAATACGAATACACTAACCCGAACATGGATCCGACTTTCTACACCAGCCCTGTCACAGCTTTAGGATGGCAGACTGAACGTTGGTTCCAGCTTTGCTCAGAGGTGTTTGGCGGTTACATGCGCAACCACGGCTATACCCCACAGCGTATCAACTGTATCTACGATGGAACACCGGGCAGTATCTGGTCATCTAACCAGAACACTTCTATGGTTACGAGCTATTTCGGACCTACATATATGAATTATATCCCTGCCACTCCTACTGAACTCGGTGGCTGGACAGGCGGATCACCTGATCAGGTCGTGCAAGCTGTCAACAACGGTACATTCTGGGTACAGCACCGTGACCACGGTCTTGATGAAGGATGGGGTGAACCTGCAGTTCGCAACAACCATATCGACCAGATGAACAACGTAGGCAAGATGCCTTTCGTCATGTCAATCAACTGCCAGACTGGTATGTTCAACTACACCGGCTCGAACGGCAACTGCTTCACTGAGAAATGGCTGCGTCGCACCTTCAACGGCGAGAATGCCGGTGCTGTAGGCGTGCTCTCTCCTACTGAGGTTTCATACTCATTCGTCAACGACGCTTTCGTTTGGGGTGTTTACGACCTCTTCGACGGCGACTTCATGCCTGACTACGGTCCATATGCCGGCAACACAGGCAACTGGATGCCAGCTTTCGGTAACGTGGCCGGAAAATACTTCCTCGCACAGAGTTCATGGCCATCCAACCCGGGTTCTAAAGACATCACCTACACCATGTTCACAGCACACTGTGACGCTTTCTTGCGCATTTACACACAAGTGCCTCAGACAATGGCGGTATCACACCAGAGCGTGCAGCTCGCCGGTCTCGACAATTTCCAGATTACAGCACCTGAAGGCACTACTATAGCCCTTACGACAGGTGAAGGCGAGAACCTCGAAATAGTGGCAGTGGCACAGGCAACAGGCAGCATCCAGTCTATCGAGATAGCTCCACAGGTGCCTCCGACAGTGCTCAGACTCACCGTAACAGGTCAGAACTACCTCCGTTACGAGGCTGACATCGACGTCATCCCTGCTGAAGGACCATATATCATCATCAACAGCTATGAACTCGGCAATGAAGCAACACAGCTCAACTTCGGCGATGACGCTGAATTCAACATCCAGCTCAAGAACGTAGGAAATTCATTGGCCCCAGCCGGCAACATGACACTCACTTCAGACTCAGAATACGTCACAATTACCAACGGTAGCATCGATTTCAGCGCCATCAACTCAAACGACACAATGGATATTGATGATGCATTCAGCTTCACAATCTCAGATGAGGTGCCAAACAAGACAAACATCCACTTCATTGTGACTATCACAAGTGGCGACGACACCTATGAGAGCAATATCACGATGAAGGCTTATGCCCCTGTCTTTGAAATCGGTAACGTCATCATCAGAGAACTTGACGGCAACGACAACGGTCGTCTTGATCCAGGTGAGACAGCGAGACTCAAGTTCCATGTTTCCAACACAGGCAACGCCAACTCGAAAGTAACCGACGTGAATATCACGATAAACAATATGTTCATGCAGTTATTGAGTGAGCCTACAATTACTGTCGACACTATCGAGGCAAGCGGCACTTATTATGCGAACTTCGACGTTTATGTCGGCGGCGCACCATCAGGTTTCTCTGCAGAATATTCATTGGATGTCGTATCCGGCGCTTATACATGCTCCAAAAACTTCGTATCAAAGATCGGCCTCAACGCTGAAGACTTTGAGTCAGGTGCCATCAACGCATCATTATGGAGTAACGATGCCAGCTATCCTTGGACAATATGCGACGAAGAGCCTTATGAAGGAATCTATTGCGTGAAATCAGGAAGCATAGGCAACAGCCAGGAAACCTCACTGAACCTCACATATGACGTCAGCGAAAACGATTCAATAGCATTCTATTTAAAAGTCTCATCAGAAGGCACCTATGACAAGTTGCTTTTCTACGTCGACAACGTAGAGAAGGGTAACTGGTCAGGAAGCGTCGCATGGTCAAGAGCGCAATATGCAGTATTACCAGGCACACATACCTTCACATGGAAGTACCAAAAAGATTATAGCGTGGCAAGCGGTAGCGACTGCTGCTGGATTGACTTCGTGATACTGCCTCGCGACTTGAGCCTTGCTGCAAGCGCAGGTATCGACATCAACCTTTGTGTTGACGAAGTGGCACAACTCAACGGCTACGCCTCGAACCAGACCTCATTGGAATGGACTACAGCAGGCGACGGCACCTTTGATGACGCCACAATAGTCAACGCGATCTACACTCCTGGAACCCAAGACATCGCTAATGGCAACGTGACACTCACACTCACAGCGTACAAAGATACCGAAGTCATCACCGACGATATGGAAATCACTTTCGTCGAGGAACCTGTGGTGACTTGCCAGACAGAATATATCGCACTTTCAACAGATCCTATCGCAATCTCGATAGACATTGAGAATCTCGGCACATTCACTGGCTGGACCACATCAGGAACAGGAACTTTCAGCAATGCCAACAGCATGCAGACCGTATACACTCCATCTGATGAGGACTTCAACAACATCGACATCACACTCACCGCTTCGTTCACCGGCTGCGGCTACAAGACATACGAGCAAGAGGTTGGAGTACATTTCTCATACCTGAATGTGATTGCCAACGATGCCGCCAAGTTGAATATCCATCCTAACCCGACAAATGATGTCATCAACATCTCGATTGACAACATTTCAACCGATGTGCAGGTGAATATCTACAACAGCATCGGTCAAGCGGTGTACACATTAAAAGAAACAGCTGACAACGGATTCAGCACAACACTCAATCTCAGTGATTTTGCCGACGGCATCTACATCCTTCAGATCAGAAGCGATGAGACTGTCTGGACTAAGAAAATCATAAAGAGATAAACTGTAAAGCTATTAGCGAATGGAAGGCGTACCTGCTTTATTTTTCGATTTAGCCCTAATCCTCATTACGGCTGGCGTCACAACGGTCATTTTCAAATGGCTGAAGCAGCCTTTGGTATTGGGATATATCGTGGCAGGCTTCCTTATAGGACCTCATTTCACGTATTTCCCTGTCATCGGTGACGCCACGAGCGTGTCGACATGGAGCGAAATCGGCATGGTATTCCTTCTATTCGCAATAGGACTTGAGTTTTCATTCAAGAAACTGAAAAAAGTCGGCGGTCCGGGCGCTATCATGGTTCTCACAGAGCTGATTATCATGTTCTGCACCGGTTTCATCGTCGGCAAGCTCTTCGGATGGCAGAGGATGAACTGCATTTTCTTAGGATGCATGCTCTCCATCTCATCAACCAGCATCATCGTCAAGGCCTTTGACGATTTAAAACTAAAAAACGAGAAATTCACAGCTGATGTCATAGGCGCTCTTGTGGTGGAAGACCTCGTGGCCGTCATCCTGATGGTGGTCCTCTCCACACTGTCTGTCGGAAACACCTTCGATGGCGGCGAGCTCGTGCTCAGCATGTTAAAACTCATGTTTTTCCTTATCGTATGGTTCATTTTCGGCATCTATCTGATTCCGTCGTTCCTCCGTCTCATCAGGAAATTCATGACAAAAGAGACCCTCGTCATCATCGCTATCGGGTTATGTTTCATGATGGTGATGCTTGCAAATTACGCAGGGTTCTCGTCGGCACTCGGCGCCTTCGTGATGGGTTCCATCCTTGCCGAGACTCTTGAGGCTGACATAATACATCGCCTCGTCACACCAATAAAAAACCTTTTTGCAGCAATTTTCTTCGTTTCTGTAGGCATGCTCGTCGACCCGGAGATATTGGTCGATTACACTTGGCCTGTTATCATCATAGCACTTACAGTGATGATTGTAAAGACTTTGAGCGCCACTTTCGGAATGCTTATATCAGGAAGAGACATACACACATCATTCAAAGCGGGATTCTGTTTCTGCCAAATCGGTGAATTTTCCTTCATCATCGCTTCCCTCGGCTTGAGCTTCAAAGTCATCGACGAATACCTATACCCTATCATCGTCACCGTCTCGATAGTGACGACGTTCTTCACGCCTTACATCATACGCCTTGCCAATCCGTTATACGAATGGCTCAACACGAAAATACCGGACAAATGGAAGCAGGCTATGACGAACTACTCTGAAGGTTTCAAAGTCAACGAGACTACAACGTTGACATTCAAGACCTTCGTCATCAACCAGTTTAAGGACATGGTGATATACGGATGTATCATTTTCGCCATAGTGGTGATTTGCATCTCAGCCATTGGACCTTTCATCATAAAAAACATACACGGCATCTGGGGCGGCATCATATCAATAGTTGTAACACTGTCAATAGTGTCGCCAATCATCTGGGCGATGGCGTTCAAGTATAGAATATCACTCACAAACTCGAAGTTAATCACAAAAAACACATTCGAGCGTCATATCATCGCCTTGATATTCTTACTCAGATACCTTATTGCAATATCAGTAATCACACATATATTACGTAATTTCGTCGATCTGAATTTCTTTGCCGCAATAGGCTTGGCATTCGTTTATTCGTTAATCCTCGCCTTCTCCAACGGTATAATGAAATCTTACGACAAGTTGGAAAAACACTTCATGGAAAACCTCAACAAACGTCAGAAACAGGCGTCATTTATCATTCCTGAAGTCCTCCAGCAGAATTTTCATCTTGAAAAAGTGACCGTAAGTCCTCTGAGCCAGATCGTCGGCAAACAGCTGAAAGACACTGTGTTCCGGAGTCAATACAAGGTCAGCGTAGTCTGTATCGAAAGAGGCAAGAACACTTACGACCTACCGGATAAAGACATGGCATTCTATCCTTACGACGTTGTAACTTTGGTGGGATGCGATGACAACATCAATAAAGTTAAACCTATCATTGAAGTGGAAGATACCGAGCTTATTCACGAACGCAAGGGACATAATATGAGCCTGCATTCTGTCAAGATATCAGAAAAGAGCCCGATTTGCCACGTGTCGCTCCTCAATTCGATGTTCAAGGACAAATACGATGCCATGGTGATTGCCATCCAACGCGGCAACGATTTCTTATTGAGTCCGTCGGCATCGACAGTATTCAGCTGCGACGACATAATTTGGTTTGTAAGCTCCTCAGAAGCAGCAAAAATGATAAAAAACAAAGAAGAAGTATAAATTAACATATATAAAAATGAAAATCAAACATCTCTCAAGAATTATCACGGCAATATTATTATTGTCGTCATATACAATGTTTGCGCAGACTTTCGAGGTTGTAAGCAACAGCCGTTCCAACCTTGAACTGAGTCTGACGATTGACGAGTTCTCGTTTGAGGACAATTACCATGACGGAATAGAAGGTAAGAATATCATTCTTAACGGCATCATCCTGCCCAATAAAGCCGGAATGCCTGATTTGCCTGTCATTTCACGTTATGTGGCCATTCCAAGAGGCTCCAGCGTGGTTCTGAATGTCAAGCATCAGGAGACCGAAACCATCACAGGTATCGAGCTCATGCCGGCTCCTGCATTGCCTTTGGATGACAACAACACCCCAATGCGATATATACGCAACGAGGAAGTATATTCAACCGACGCCTTCTACCCTGCCGAGCCGTTTGCAGCGTCAAGCCCGATGAAGATACGTGACGTTGACGTTGCCATTGTCAGTGTGACGCCATTCCAGTATAACCCTGTCACAAAAGAACTCATAGTCACACGCCAACTCAACCTTGAAGTCGTTTTCGAGGGCGGCGACGGCGTTTTCGGTGGTGAAACACGTTACCGTAACCCTGCATGGGATCACATCATCCGCGACATGGTCATCAACGAGAGCATCTTGCCGGACACAGACTATCAGACTTTTATCAAAGAAGCCGTGGCACGCAGAGACGTCGGATGCGAATATCTCATCATCACTCCCGACAACCCCGACTTCATCCAGCTTGCCGACTCTATCAAGCTCTTCCGCAACCAGCAAGGCATCCTGACAGACGTCAAGACCGTCACGGAATGCGGCGGAAACACACAGACTGCGATACGTAACTATATCAGCAACGCTTACAACAACTGGGACATCCCCGTCGCCGCCGTGCTATTGCTCGGTGACCATAATACCGACGGGACTCAGGGCATTGTATCGTACACCATGAATAACCATCCAGGCGAGGGATACAACCCGTACATCTCCGACAACAAATACGGTGACATCAACGGCGACCATCTACCAGAGGTCGTCATGGGACGTATCACAGGACGCAACTACGATGAGCTATATCACATGATTAACAAGGACTTACAGGCCGAACGGCATCCTTCGACGAACCCACATTTCTACGACAAGCCTATCACCGCAATGGGATTCCAACTCGAGAGATGGTTCCAACTCTGCTCAGAGATTGTTAACGGGTTCTGGGAGCACGGACTCGGCAAGCATCCAGTGCGCGTCAATGCTATATATCAAGGAGCACCAAGCAGCAGATGGTCATCGGCACAAAACACCAACACCATTATCAACTATTTCGGACCTAACGGATTGGGTTATATCCCTCAGAACATGTCGCATCTCACCGAATGGGACGGCAACGCCAACCAAATCAACGAGGCCATCAACGCAGGAGCTTTCATCCTGCAGCACCGTGACCATGGCGCCGAAGAGTTATGGGGTGAGCCATCTTACAGCGTCAGCTCTATCAACCGTCTCGTCAACCCTGACCTCACCTTTGTGATGTCAAACAACTGTCTCACCGGACGTTTCAACTACGGTGGTGTCAACGGTACATGCTTCGCAGAGGCGTTCCACCGTCATCAGTACGGCGCACTCGGCATCATCGCAGCGACACAGGTATCCTACTCTTTCGTCAACGACGTGTACGTGTGGGGTGCATACGATAACATGTGGCCTGATTTCATGCCGACATTCGGCACAAATAACCCTGTCAACTTCATGTTGCCAGCCTACGCCAACACCGCAGGAAAGTTTTTCCTCAGCCAGTCTAACTGGACAGACAGCGGCGTCAAAGAGATTACTTATTACCTCTTCCATCATCATGGCGACGTGTATATGAATCTTTATACAGAGATGCCACAGACCCTTGATGTCACTGTGATTCCTGTCGTCGTCGAAGGCTCGACACAATTCCAGGTCACGGCGACAGAGAATGCCACGATTTGCATCACAAACAACGGCAATATCATCGGATTGGCGACAGCTACCGGTCAACAGCAGACAATGGAAATCACGCCACAATCAGCTGGCGATGAACTGCTTCTTACCATAACAAAACAAGATTATTACAGATACACCAGAAAAATATCTGTAATACCTAACCAAGGCCCGTATCTCATCTTCAGCTCATGCGAGATAGTCGACCAAGATGGCAACAACCAACTCGATTTTAACGAAGAGGCATCACTGAATGTCGCACTTCATAATGTCGGTTTCGATAACATTCAAAATGTTGAGGTCTTACTGTCTTCAGACTCTCCATACATCGAAATCAATTCATTCTCAACAATTTACGAGTCTTTGAATGCGAATGAGATTGTCAATAAAAACAACGCTTTTTCGATAAGACTCTCTGATGACGTTCCTGATCAGACCAAAATAAGATTCACACTGAGCATGAGCGACGGTGTCCGTTCTTATTCAGATACATTCGAACTCACAGCCAACGCTCCTATGTTTAAAGTCACACACCTCGCCATCAAAGACGAGAGCGGCAATGCTACAGACAGACTTTATAAAGGTCAGACATCTCAGCTGACGTTTACCGTTAACAATCAAGGACATAGCACAAGTAATGCCGTAAATCACGACATTCTCATCGATGCTCCTTTCATCAATTATCAGGAGCAAACGATAACCACGGAAGGCATCAATGCCAACGACAGCATCGACGTAACATTCATCGTCACTGTAGCCGAATGGGCTCCGGATGGCGCAATCATGGATGACTATATGACTGTCACTTCAAACGGCTATCAAGAAACTTATCAAGCTCAAATCGCTCTTGGAAATTGCATCGAAAACTTTGAAAATGAGACACTTAATCCAGCTTTCAAATGGAGTAACTCAGGTTCTTCCGCTTGGATTAAAGACAACAACGACCCTTATGAGGGCAATTACTGCTACACTGGAGTTTCATCAGAAACAGGTTCAACTTCTAAGATTGCGCTCGCTGTTACAACAGAAATCGATGACGTTGTAACCTTCTATTACAAATGTTCGGAAAACAGTGCCGATGAGTTCAATTTCTCGTTAGACACGGAAACATTCACTTTAACAGGCACAGGATGGCAGCGGTTTGAGCATCCTCTAAACATTGGAATGCATCTTTTACGCTGGACTTTCTCGAGAAAGAGCCATGCAGCAGAAGGCACGGCCTCAATCGACCTTATAAAATTACCTCCGATGCATGCCGAAATCACTGACGTTGAAGAAATCACTACCACCGACAGCAAAGTTGCCGTATATCCTAATCCTGGAAACAACATTTTGAACATAATCACCACAGAAAATAATTTCTCAAAACTGCAAATCTTTGATTTTCAAGGCAGAATGATACTTGAAAAAGATATAGACAGCGAGATTACGACCATCAACACTGAGAGTTGGGCAAAAGGATTGTATTTCTGGAAGATAGGCAACGAAACAGGCAAATGGATAAAATCAAGATAAGGAAAGGTCTCGATATCCGTCTTGCAGGCGCGCCCTCGAAACAAATTGAACGTTTCGAGCCGAAGTTTTGTGCCATAAAACCGACTGATTTCATTGGCGTTGTACCAAAGCTGCACGTTGAGGAAGGCGACACAGTGAAAGTCGGTTCAGTGCTTTTTCACGACAAGAACAACGAAAGAATCGTGTTCACCTCCCCTATCTCGGGAACTGTTAAAGCCATTGTGAGAGGCGAAAAACGAGCAATTCTCAAGATCATGGTGGAAAACGACGGCAAAAACGATGCTATCGATTTCAGTTTTGTTAATGATCCCATTGACAAAATGTTACAAAGCGGTGTCTGGCCCATGCTGCGTCAGCGTCCGTTTGCCACCATCGCCAACCCGAACGACAGACCGAAACATATTTTTGTGTCAATGTTCGACACTTCGCCATTAGCACCTGACAATGATTATATCATTGAAAACCAATATGATGCAATAGCGGAAGGAATCAATGTGTTATCACGATTGACTGACGGTAATGTTTACATTAACGTAAACGTTAATTCAACGACGTGTACCGATGCGATTAATCGAATTTCTACAGGCATAAACAATGTGGTAATCACACAATTTGAAGGTCCGCATCCTGCAGGAAACGTAGGCACACAAATAAACGCGCTGTCGCCGATAAACAAAGGCGAAACAGTGTGGTACTGCTATCCGCAGGATGTCATCATAATCGGGAAATTGTTCCTCACCGGAAGATACGACAGCACTCGTATCATTGCGATGACAGGCTCGGCAGTGAAAAATCCGCATTATTACCAGACACAAGTCGGTGCAGACATAACACCTATCTTAGATATTGTCGACAACTCACGTGTCATCAGCGGCAACGTGCTCACCGGAACAAAAATAACAGGCGATAACTGTATCGGTTTTTATGATTCGCAGGTCACGGTGATACCTGAAGGCAACGAATACAAACTTTTCGGATGGTTGCGACCTATTTTCAAACGTTTCACCGACACAAACACCAACGGTGACACGCGTCCATACATCATGACGGGGCAGTTCGAGAGAGTGTTCCCGTTCGACATCTACCCTATGCAACTCATCAAGGCATGCCTAATCAAAGACATCGACCAGATGGAGGAGCTCGGCATCTATGAGATTGACGCTGAAGACTTTGCGTTATGCGAAGTCATCGATCCGTCGAAGACACCGATACAACAAATCATTCGCGAAGGACTTGAATTTATCAGAAAGGAGACGTGCTGATGGGACTGAGGAATTATATCGATAAAATCAAGCCTAACTTCGAAGATGGAGGCAAATTCGCAAGATTTCACTCCACTTTCGAAGCATTTGAGACGTTTCTGTACACACCTGACACTGTGACAACCAGCGGCGCGCACATCCGCGATGCCGTTGACATGAAACGTTGCCTCATTTCCGTTGTTTTCGCCCTCATTCCTTGCTTCCTTTTCGGCACATGGAACATAGGATACCAACATTTTCTCTCACTTGGCGAAGACGTAACATTTTGGCAGACAGTCAGTTACGGACTGATAAAGATAATACCGCTCTATATAGTGAGTTACATCGTCGGTCTGACTATTGAGTTCCTTTTTGCGGAGATACGTCACGAAGCCGTCAACGAAGGTTATTTCGTCACCGGTTTCCTGATTCCGCTCATCATGCCAGTAGACGTGCCGCTTTGGATGCTTGCGTTAGCTGTGGCTTTTGCGGTAATCATAGGCAAGGAGGTGTTCGGAGGCAGTGGGATGAACGTGGTGAACCCGGCATTGTTGGCGAGAGCTTTTCTGTTTTTCTCCTACCCTTCCAAAATGACCGGCGACAGCGTATGGATTGCCGAAAAAGCTGACGCTTACAGCGGAGCCACACCACTAGGCACGCTATTCAACGGCGGCACAGTGCACGACATCCCAAGTTTAACGGATATGTTCATTGGAACAATTCCAGGAAGCATAGGCGAGACATCGAAAATCGCCATCCTGATTGGCGGTATCTTCCTGATAATCACTGGAATAGCAAGTTTAAGAATAATAATAGCGACATTCATCGGTGCAATATCAATGAGTTTGTTGATTTCCGACATCCCGTTCCACTATCATCTGCTGATGGGCGGCTTCATGTTCGGAACGTTTTTCATGGCCACCGACCCTGTCACAGCTGCGCAGACCAACATCGGAAAATGCATCTATGGCTTCCTGATTGGAGCCATCGCCATACTGATTCGTGTAGCAAATCCAGGCTATCCTGAAGGCATGATGCTCGCGATACTGCTTCTCAACGTCTTCGCCCCTCTCATCGACTGGTGCGTGGTGGAATGCAACATCTATAAACGTAAAAAACGCTGGAAATGAACGACAAATACATCTTCCGTTATATCATAATCCTCGTTGCGATAGTGTCAATTTTACTATCGGCAGCGGCGATGTGGCTCCAGCCTTACCAGAAACGCAACGAGCTCAACGAGCAACGCATAAACATACTGAAAGCGGCCGGGATAAGCGGAGTCACCGACAAAAATGCGGAACAGATGTTCCAGCAACATTGCACCGCAACACACGATGGCGAGCTACCTTATTATATTATAGACGGACAAATCACCGTAATCCCGATGAACGGAAACGGCCTTTGGGGTCCAATCTGGGGCTATATTGGCATCGCCGCTGACGGAGAGAGTGTCGTAGGCGCTGTTTTCGACCATAAATCCGAGACTCCTGGATTAGGTGCTGAGATAACATCCGACAATTATCAAAATCAATTTAAAGGCAAGGAATTGCTGAAAAACGGCGACGATGTCTCCGTCGAAGTGGATGCCATCGCAGGCGCCACACGCACCTCAAAAGGCGTGGAAGAGATGATAGAACGCACATTGAAAATGTATTTACCTTATTTAAAACATGAGTAAAAACTGGAATTTGATAACGGCTCCTTTGCGCAAAGCCAACCCTGTCACGGTGCTGATTTTGGGTATTTGCTCGGCTTTGGCGGTCACGGCGAAGCTCAAGCCTGCTATTGTGATGGCTTTGTCAGTGACAGTGGTGACAGCCTTGTCGAACCTCGTGATATCATTGCTGCGCAAAGGAATACCGTCGAAAATACGTATCATAGTACAGCTCATCATCGTTGCAACGCTTGTGATCCTCGTCGACCAGTTCCTTAAAGCATTCATGTACGACGTCAGCAAGCAACTGTCAGTGTTTGTAGGACTTATCATAACCAACTGCATCGTCATGGGACGTTTGGAAGCCTTTGCCATGTCGCATAAACCTTGGGAATCGTTCCTCGACGGCATTGGCAACGGACTCGGTTACGGCTCCATCCTCGTCATCGTGGCGTTCATACGCGAGCTGTTAGGAAGCGGTACATTGCTCGGCTACCACGTAATCCCACAAGGATTGTACGATTTCGGATATGTTAACAACGGCTTGATGATTTTACCACCTATAGCGTTGATAATCATAGGGATAATCATATGGCTGCAAAAACCTGAGGAGGAGAAATGATGGACACTTTAGGACTTTTCTTCCGTTCGATTTTCATCGACAACATGGTGTTCGCATATTTCCTCGGGATGTGCTCCTTCCTCGCCGTCTCGAAGAATGTAAAGACATCCTTCGGTTTGGGTATTGCTGTCACTTTCGTGCTAATCGTCACAGTACCAGTGAATTACATCCTCGACAGATATGTTCTGTCAGAAGGCGCGTTATCGTGGCTGAACCCTGAATTTGCTGAGGTCTCGCTCGATTTCCTCAGTTTCATCCTCTTCATCGCAATCATCGCCGCCATAGTGCAGATTTTGGAGATGGTGATTGAGAAATTCAGTCCTACATTATACAACGCTTTGGGCATTTTCCTCCCTCTGATTGCCGTAAACTGCGCTATTTTAGGTGCAAGTTTATTTATGCAGGAAAGAGACTTCACCTCTGTAGGTCAGTCACTGGCATACGGATTCGGCTCAGGCATTGGCTGGCTTCTCGCCATCGTAGGCATGGCCGCCATCAGAGAGAAAATAAGATATTCAAAGATACCAAAATCGCTGCAAGGCACCGGTATCGCATTCATTATCACAGGTTTAATGGGAATAGCATTCATGGCGTTCCTCGGAATCAGTTTTTAAATGAGCAGCACATTCGTCATAATAACCAGCGTCATCGTCTTCCTCATCGCAGTGTTGATTCCTGTGACAATCCTTATGTTTGTCAAGAAAAAGCTCACACCGAAAGGAAATGTCAGGATTAACATCAACGATGAACGAGATTTGGATGTGAGACCGGGCAACTCATTGCTTCAGACTCTCGCTGACGAGCAGATTTTCCTGCCATCGGCTTGCGGTGGCAAAGGCAACTGCGGAATGTGCAGATGCCAGGTTTTACAAGGCGGAGACTCGATTTTACCGACCGAAAAAGAGTTCTTCAGCCGCAAAGAGCAACTCGCACATTGGCGCTTAGGATGTCAGGTGAAGGTACGCGAAGACCTTAAAATTCATATCAATCCGCAGATTTTCGGCATAAAGAAATGGGAGTGCACGGTTGTCAGCAACAGAAACGTCGCCACTTTCATCAAGGAGTTTGTGGTGAAGCTGCCGGAAGGCGAACATCTTGACTTCCTTTCGGGCGGCTACATACAGATAGATGTGCCGAAATGCGATGTTAAATACCGCGACATCAATGTCGAGGAGGAATACCGCAAAGATTGGGAGAAGTTCCACATGTTCGACCTCGTGATGCACAATCCGGAGCCACAGTTCCGCGCGTATTCCATGGCGAGTTATCCTGCGGAAGACAATATCATCATGCTCAACGTGCGCATCGCCACGCCGCCATTTGACAGGAAAAACGGCGGTTTCATGAAAGTGAACCCAGGTGTGTGCTCGTCATACATATATTCGCTGAAGCCAGGCGACAAAGTCACGATCAGCGGGCCTTACGGCGAGTTCCATATTAAAGATACTCAAAAGGAGATTATCTTCATCGGCGGTGGCGCAGGAATGGCCCCTATGCGCTCACATATCCTCGACCTCTTCCTCACCAAACACACGCAAAGAAAGGTGTCGTACTGGTACGGCGGACGCTCTTTACGCGAGCTTTTCTACATCGACGACTTCAAGAAAATCGAATCCGAAAATCCTAACTTCAAATTCAACATAGCGCTATCGTCACCGCTTCCGGAAGACAACTGGAACGGCTATGTAGGCAATATTCACGAAGTATTGTTTGAAAACTACCTTAAAAATCATAAAGAACCTGAAGAAATAGAGTATTATCTCTGCGGACCGCCGATGATGACGCAAGCTGTTTTAACGATGCTCGACGGCCTCGGTGTACCGAAAGAAAACATCCTTTTTGACGATTTTGGTGCTTAAATTTCACCCCAAGTGATAAAATTTTCACCCCAGATTTTGGATTTTTCACCCCAAAATATGTATAAAAAATTTTCATTCACCCCTAAAATCGGCACCTTCACCCCTAAATAGCCGTTTTTATCCCATTTTTCACCCCACTCATCCCTAAATTTTCATTGGGTTAAAATACTTTGTATTTTTGCACCGGATTTAAAAGCAATAGAGATGGAAGAAAAACGCATTTTTGACATTCTTACTACTTACCTGAAGAAACATCCTAACCAAGATAAAGCTCTCGTCAAAAAAGAAAACGGCGAATGGAAGACATACAGCATACAGGAATATGTCGAGACAACCAATATCATCAGCTACGCTCTTATCAAATTAGGTATACAAAAAGACGACAAGGTAGCTATCATAAGCAGCAACCGTCCTGAATGGAACATCATGGACATGGCCATACAGCAAGTCGAAGCTGTCACAGTGCCTATCTACCCAACCATCAGCAAGGAAGACTATCGCATTGTAATAAACAACAGCGAGGCTAAGTTCGTGATGGTCGAGGGGTTATGCGTTCTGAATAAAATCGAGGAAATCATCAACGACATCCCGTCACTGAAGATGATTTACACCTTTGTAAAACGTGGTGACTACCCTATCTGGAACGATCTTATCGCTTTAGGCAAGGAAAATCAGAATCCTGAAGAGCTGGAGAGACGCAAGGCTGAGGTCAAGAGCAATGACTGCGCCACCATCATATATACATCCGGAACGACAGGCACTCCGAAGGGCGTAATGCTGTCGCATGCCAATATTCTCGGACAGATTGAGAACCTGCACCACACCCCTTCTCCGACATCAACGAAAGCCTTGAGTTTCCTGCCGATATGCCACGCATACGAGAGAATGCTGGTCTATCTGTACCAATACCTCGGAATGTCGGTGTATTACGCAGAGAGCGTCGCAACTATCGCCAACGACATGAAAGAGATTCATCCTACGATGATGTCGTGTGTTCCACGTCTGCTTGAGAAGATTTATCTGAAAGTAAGACAAAACGGACAGAAGCAGAAAGGTATCTCTAAGATGATATTCTACTGGGCTATGAACTTAGCCGAGAGGTACACCGTGGAAGGCCGCAGCTGGTTCTACAATCTCGAACGCGCCATCGCCGACAAGCTTGTTTACAGTAAAATACGCAAAAATCTCGGCGCAGAGAACTTCGACATCGTAGTCTCAGGTGCAGCAAGCATACAAAAGAACATCAGCGCATTCTTCTCAGCCATCAAGATGCCGGTATTTGAAGGCTACGGCATGACCGAATGTTCTCCTGTTATCTGCGTGAGTTCGAGACTTCCGCATGCACGAGAAGCCGGCTATGTAGGTCCTGCACTGCCTGGCGTAGAAGTGAAGATAGCCGACAACGGCGAAATCATCTGCCGCGGACACAACGTGATGATGGGTTATTACAAACAGCCTGAATTGACGGCGGAAGTCATCGACAAAGACGGATGGTTCCACACCGGCGACCTTGGAGAATTCAACGAGCACGGCAGCATGCGCATCACCGGACGTTTGAAAAACCTCTTCAAGACCTCGTTAGGCAAATACATCAACCCGGACATCATAGAGAACAAATTCACTGAGTCGGGATTCTTTGAGAACGTCGTGGTGCTTGGCGAGAACGAGAAATACGCCGCCGCCATCATCGTCCCTGACTTCTCATTCCTCAAAGACTGGTGCGCCAAACATGAGATACCATACACCACCAACGAGGAGATGATTGGTGTAAAAGAAGTGAAAAACCGCTTAACAGCTGAGGTTCAGAAGATTAACAGCAACTTTGGCGACACTGAAAAGGTAAAACGCTTCAAGTTCATCGCTGACGAGTGGTCTACAGCAAACGGCATCCTAACACCTACGTTAAAGGTAAAACGCGCCGTGATTCTGCAGAAATACGGCGACATGATCAGCAGGATGTACCAGGGAGGAGATTGATTTCTTTATCTCTCACAGATTTCGCAGAGTAGATCTTGCGGAATCTGCGAGAAACTATTTCAAAACATTAAAGCGAAAGTCGTGGTATTTTTGTCACTTTGGACGAGGGTTAAGTTTCCGTTGTGGCGTGTCATAATCTGTCTCGAGAGGCTGAGGCCGATGCCGGTACCATTCTGTTTCGTTGTGTAAAACGGCACAAAAATCTCGTCATGCTGATACAGAGGCACTGGTTTTCCGTTGTTAGTCACACTGATGATGGTGCGGTCTTCAGAGTTTAGTTCCGCACTGATGCGAATGGAGTTGGCTTCAGCTTGGACAGCGTTTTTGATAAGGTTATTTAACACCTGAATTATTTGAGATTCATCGATAAATACCAGAAGATCTGGAGTTATAGACTTATATGTAATCGTAACGCCCTGCTCATTCAAACGCGATCGGTTCAATTTTAACACACGTTCCATAAGTTCGTCCACCATAACGGCCTTGCGGATGGGCGGAGACAGTTTCATCACGCTGCGGTAGGATTCCACGAAGCGAATGAGGTCTTTTGAAGATGCGGAAATGGTTTCAAGTCCGGCTTTCACATCAAGAGTATCGTCTTGAGAAAGAGCTTCGCTCAAAGAGGCAATTGGTGCCACAGTATTCATGATTTCATGCGTCATCACACGGAAAAGCTTACTCCATGAGGCAGCTTCGTTGACTGCATTGCGACGCGCGAATATGCCACGTATGCGGTTCAAAGCTCTGTTTAGACTGGAGTTGTCACGGAAACGGAAATTCATCTCGCCGTCCTCGAGTGCATCCATCATGTAGGAGACTTTCTTTGTATCATGCTTACGGACCAGATAAATAGAAATACCAGACGCTAATGCTATACCAGATACGATAGACACTATATATAACCAGGATGGGATGTTCATATTCCGTATTTTTTGAGACGGTTATATAACGTCGGACGACTGATATTCAACGCTTTAGCCACAAGTGAGAGGTTGCCGTTGTATTTTTTCATGGCGGCCCGAATCACCTGTTCCTCAGCGTCTTCAAGCGTCACGTTTTGAGTAGTGTTTTTTGCCTCAACCAACTGTGAATCATTGATTTGCAGGTCGTCTTTGCCAATAATTTCATGGTCAGACATGATGACGGCTTTCTCGATGCAGCCCTGCAGCTCACGAATGTTACCGCTCCACTGACAGCTCATCAGCACATCTTTTGCATCATCTGATAAATCCTTCGCCTTGCGATGATATTTCTCAGCATATTTCTCAAC
>JAGCFU010000076.1 GCA_017649945.1 Bacteroidales bacterium
ACTTTGCTTGTTTTGATTAGGGATGGTTGGGCAGTCGAGAGCCTCAGGAATCCGAATCAAAATACAGAGCGCCACGCTATTTTTATGTCATGTTAATAATGAAAAAAGAATTGCCTATGGAGACACCGCGCTGAAAGCGCAAGAGAATAACACAATCGATGACGTTTCTTGGATTTCTGAAATCTCGACACTTTCATAAATCATCCCGGGAAAGTTTTGACAAAGAGTTAATATTAATATAAGTGAACTTTGTTGTGTAAATTGTACCGGTTAAGGAATGTCCGAACGATACGATTTGAAACAACAAAGTTCACTTTTTATTGATAATTAAAAACGAATTAAATGATAAAAAATACAAGGAAAATACTACTTTTACTGATAATGTTTGCTACAATTGGCACATATGCTCAAAATGATAGATTCTTTAATGGTTATGAACACGACGCTTATGGCAAACGTGAAAGCGGAACATCATTGTTCACCAATCAGGCTTTCGGCGCGTCGGATGAAGGCCAGTTTACAAATGAAACATTTGGGGCTCCGTTGAATGGCGGGTTGTTGATAATGTTGTTGGCTGCTGCCGGATATGCAGTGTTTAAAACAAGAAGAAAAATAATTAATAATTACTAAAACAAATAAGGATAATGAAAAGAATAGGTATTATTTTAATTATGTCATTAGCATTGGTGACGGTTATGGTTCAATGCAAAAAAAACGTGGAGACGGTTCCTAATGATGTCAATAATATGGTGGACATAATTCTTGATGTCAATAACAACGGCACGAGAGTCGATGTGAATACTGCCACTGGTGCGGTCGTGTTTGAAAATGGTGATGTCATATATGTCGCCAGCGACGGAAAATATGTTGGAACTCTCACGCATAACGGAAGCCATTTCGCCGGAACACTTACAAATCCAACTGTCGGCATCCCTCTGCATTTCTATTTCCTTGGAAATATTAAGCCGGGTGTCGCACTTACGCCGGGATCATCAACGAGTTGCTCGGTTTTCATAACAGACCAGGTCTCCAAATTGCCGGTAATATCTTACGCCACGTCCAAAGAGGACTATTCATCGGAAGTCTCAGTTTATTCGGCGCATCTTAAAAACCAATGTGCATTGGTGAAGTTCAATGTGAATACACCCTCGGGCGCGTTGGTCTGTATTACGGGTTTCAACAACAAAGTGACAGTTGATTTCTCATCGGCTATAATAACTCCAAGCAAGTCGGGAGAAGGCGTCATAAATCTTGGCACAGGCAGCGGTGAGAGATGGGCGATACTTCTTGAACAGGATGCATTAAGCGACGGAGAAGCTTTCACTACTGACGGTGGCTACGTGGGAACATGCGGCGAAGTGCCAGCAATATCAAAAAACGATTTCTTGAAAGACGGCATCGAAGTCAATGTCCTTACTGATAACGATGGAAAGCTGAGAGGGAAATTCTCGGTGGGTTCATCAGAACAGGTGTATTTCTCAAAAGGTAATCTGCAGTACATCGGGAGTGCGGCAACTCCATACTGGAAATTCGCAGAAGAACAATATGAGCGTCTTGGTGACAATGGTCAGGGCTCGGCCAATATCGATGTGGACCGTGACTTGTTCGGACGAGGAACGAGTGGGTATGATGGCAAACATCCTTATATGACATCGGAAAACACATGGGATTACGTCCGTGGTGATTTAAGCAACACCAACTATGACTGGGGTGTTTACAATCCTGTCAGCAACGGCGGCAACGTCGCTGGACTGTGGCGCACTCCGAAAGGGGAGGATTTCGCTTATATTTTCAGAAGCAGGAGCGGCCATAGGTTTGCGCCGGTATATATTGATGATGTTTATGGTGTGATGCTATTCCCCGACGGCTGGGATTCTGATTTGTATAAATTTGAACTGATAAACAACGAATACCCGAGTGTCAGCACACAAATCACGCTTGGTGACTGGAAAAACTACCTTGAGGCCAATGGCGCCGTGTTCTTGCCGGCGGCATATTGGAGAAATGGTATCGTGATTAGAAACAGCTTAAACGTTGGTGATTATTGGGCGAGCAACTATCCTGTCACCAGTGAAAGCCATGGCTATCGGTTGTATTTTTATGAGAACAATTGGATATGGCCTTATGACCTGACGGCTTCCTTCGCCTATGGTTTTTCGGTACGTCTCGTCACCGACGTTGAATAATGCAAAACAAAAACAACTTCCAATATAAAGATTATTTTTTGTGGCGCGCCACACATGACAAGAACCCCGAAGTTGGATAAAAAAACTTTCGGGGTTCACGTCATTTCAACCGCGTCTATTTTTCTGCGCTTTCTGCTTTATCTACGATAGACTAATTCCCAGCGTAATGCTGATAGAACTGCACTATCGTTTCGATTCCCTTGAAGAAGTGGTCGAGTCTGTAATTCTCGTTAGGCGAGTGGATAGCATCTTCTCCTAATCCGAATCCCATCAAAATTGACTTGATTCCAAGTACTTTCTCGAATCTTGCGATAATCGGAATCGAACCGCCGCTTCTCATCGGGATAGGAAGCTTGCCGTATGTGTCGAAATATGCCTGCTCAGCAGCCTTGTATGCCGGAAGCTCAATCGGACAGCCGTAAGCCTCGCCACCATGCAAGGTTGTAACCTTAACTGTCACATAATCAGGAGCTATGCTCTCAAAATATTCCTTGAACAACTTGCCAATCTTCTCGTGGTCTTGGTTAGGCACCAAACGGCATGAAATCTTGGCGTATGCTTTCGATGGAAGCACGGTCTTTGAACCTTCACCGGTGTAACCGCCCCAGATACCGCATAAATCGAAGGTCGGACGGATACCGACTCTTTCAATCTTAGTGTATCCTTCTTCACCGCGTAATGCTTTGACGCCCAACGATTTCTTGAATTCTTCTTCGTTGTATGGCGCCATGTTCAGCATCTCGCGTTCTTTTGCTGATGATTCTACGACATCGTCATAGAAATGAGGAATGGTGATGTGGTTATTCTTATCCATCACGCCCGCCACCATCTCGCATAAGGTGTTTAATGGGTTCGCTACTGCACCGCCGAACAATCCTGAGTGCAAGTCTGCATTCGGGCCAGTGACTTCCACTTCCCAGTATGCTAAACCGCGTAATCCTGTTGTGATAGAAGGTGTGTCGTGGTTTATCATGCTTGTGTCGGAAACCAAGATAACATCGGCTTTTACGAGGTCTTTGTATTCCTCAATCCATTTTGAGAGACTGCCTGAACCGATTTCTTCCTCTCCTTCGAGCATGAATTTCACGTTGCAGGGGAGGGTGCCGGTCTGCATCATCGTCTCAAATGCCTTGGCGTGCATGAAAGCCTGACCTTTGTCGTCGTCAGCGCCACGTGCCCAGATCTTGCCGTCTTTGATGACCGGCTCAAACGGGTCGGTGTGCCACAGCTCAATCGGGTCGACTGGCATTACGTCATAGTGACCGTAAACCAACACTGTCGGCTTCTTAGGGTCGATGATTTTCTCACCGTAAACAATCGGATTGCCCTCTGTTGGCATAACTTCAGCTTTGTCGGCTCCTGCCTTCAAAATGCTGTCTCTCCAATATTCAGCGGCTTTAATCATATCCGGCTTGTGTGCCGATTCCGAGCTAATCGAAGGAATTCTAATCAATCCGAACAACTCGTCCAAAAAACGCTGTTCGTTTTCCTTGATGTAATTTTGTATTTTATTCATATTATTTAATTTTTGTAATTTTTCAAAGTCATTTCATTCCCGTCAAACACTGCATACGTGTAATCCCAAATCCAGTTTCCGACCACTGTCGTCACCGCATGCTCGCCGGTTTTGTACTGCATCGGCTTGTGCTGGTGCCCGAACACAAAGAAATCAATCGTCGGGTCTTTCTGTGCCTCGTCCAATGCGTATTTGTAAAGACGTGTGTTTTCAATGTCGGCGTAAAAATTGCTCTCCGATTCTTTTTTGAGTTTCTTAACTCTATGATTATGAGACCATTTCAGTGCTACTTTGATGCCGAAATCGGGATGCACATGTCTGAAACACCATTGTAAAAACTTGTTTTCAAACACGCTTTTCAGGAATTTATACCCGTTATCGCCTTTGCCGCGTCCGTCACCGTGAACAAGGAAGAATTTCTTACCTTTCAGCATCATCACTTCAGGTTCTCTGTGTACTTGAATGCCGAGCTCTTCCTGAAGGTATGAGAACGTCCAAAGGTCATGATTTCCTGCAAAAAGATGTACAGGTATGCCGCTGTCGATAAATTCAGCGAGTTTCCCGAGCAAACGCACGTGTCCGCGCGGCACAACGGTTTTGTATTCGTACCAGAAGTCGAACAAATCGCCCATCAGAAACAGCTCCTCGCAGTCGTCTTTTATTGAACTCAGAAACTCAATAAGCATTTTTTCGCGCCTCTGGCTGTCCTCCAAAGTCGGCACTCCGAGATGAAAATCTGTGGCGAAATAAATTTTCTTCATGGGTGATTATCAGAATGTTATCTCATCCAAACGTTTCAGCATCTCCTTCAAGATGGCTGTCATCTTAGGCTCAGCCACGTTCGCCGCGTTGATTACTTCTTCGTGCGTCACCTGTACTGCGATGTCCTTGCCTCCAAGGTCGGTGATTACTGATACTGCGAACACTGGCAAACCGCAATGGCGTGCCACAATAACCTCAGGCACCGTCGACATTCCAACACAGTCGCCGCCGATGACGCGGTAATAATTGTATTCGGCTGGCGTCTCGTAACTTGGACCGGTGTCGCCAACGTAAACGCCATGCTGCACTTGGATCTTAAGCTCGTGAGCAATCTTATCGGCTAAAGCCAGAACATTTTTATTATATGCCTCGCTCATCTCCGGGAAACGTGTTCCGATGCGGTCGTCATTCTTGCCAATCAACGGGTTAGGCAGCAGGTTGATGTGGTCAGTGATGAACATGATGTCGCTCACTCTGAAGTCAGGGTTGATGCCTCCGCTGGCGTTTGAAAGCACTAACAACCTGATTCCCAAATATTTAAGAACACGTATAGGGAATGTTACTTCTTTCGTGCTGTAGCCTTCATAATAATGGAAGCGGCCCTGCATCGCAATAACTTTTCTGCCGCTCAAAGTTCCTAAAATAAGCTTTCCTTCATGTCCGTGAACCGTCGAAACAGGGAAGTTTGGGATATCTTTGTATGATATAGCGTATTGGGTATCAATAACATTAACTAACCCACCCAAGCCTGAGCCTAAAACAATGCCTACTTCCGGTTCAAAACCATTCGTCTTCGATTTGATAAAATCTACTGTCTCAAGAATTTTTTCCAACATAATTTAAAATCAAATTTTTAAAAATAGCCTCTTCCTTATCATTGTTAAAACTTACCTCGATCGGAATGGTGAATAGAGGCGTGTTGTCAAATCTGTTGATATAAGAAGCGTTCTTTAATCGCATTAAATCTTTTTCTGTTGTCACAATGATTTTGTTCCTGCCAATAACACTGTCGTAACCACTCAAAATCATGTCGATATCATTGTCATCAAAGTGATGATGATCTCCAAAATAATTGGTAATCAATATGTTGTATTTTCTCTTTAGATAATCTTCAAGAGGGTATGGGTTCGCTATGCCACAAAACAGATAAACCGATTTTACATCTTGCAATGTGGTCTCTTGGGCTGTTTTGTTGGTAGGGTTAAGTTTCTTAAAATCGATATATGTGAAGAAAATTTTCTGATATGGCTTCGCGTTGATGATCTTTACGACGTGGCGTTTGTCGTAAGGTAACAGCACTCTTGGCGATTTCGTGACAATGATGATGTCTGCGCGTTTCGCGGCGCATTTTATGTCACGAAGGTTGCCTGCCGGAACGAGCATGTCTTTTTTGTAATTATTGTAATATTCGGTCAGAAGAATATTCAGTCCCGGCTTGATTTTACGGTGCTGATAGGCGTCGTCGAGAAGTATCACTTCCGGTGTCCGCTCAAGGCGCATCAGTTTTGAAACACCATCACAACGGTCTTCGTCTACAGCCACGGTTATGTTGTGGAATTTCGACTTGTATTGAAGCGGCTCGTCTCCGATTTGTTCGTAAGTACTGTTCTCGTCGGCAAGAATGTAACCGGTGGATTGTCTTCCGTAACCTCTGCTTAACACAGCCACATTGGCCTTGTCTTTCAACAATCTGATTAGATATTCGGTGTGTGGTGTCTTGCCGGTTCCGCCAAGAGCGAGATTGCCAACGCAGATTGTCGGGACACTGAAACTCCTCGATTTCAATATCCCACAGTCATACAGCCAATGGCGAATGCCCAAGACAATCGCGTAAAGCCATGATAATGGTGCTAACAATCTTTTCATTGGTCAATTTTCAATATAAACGTACAAATATACGAATTATTTTTGATTCGCGCGTTATTATTTTTATTATTTTAGCGAAAAATTTTGAAATGAATAAAGTTAGTGAAATTGTCGGATGCATTACTGATATCGCTCCGCTTAAATGGCAGGAGTCGTGGGATAATGCAGGCCTTCTTGTCGGTGATGCTAACATGCTGATAGACAAAGCTTTAATAACTCTTGATGTGACCGAAGCCGTTATCGACGAGGCGATAGAGAAAGGTTTTCATCTCGTGATAAGCCATCATCCGTTGATTTATAAGCCTTTGAAACATCTTCTGCCGGAAAATACTATCGAAAGAACTATCATGAAGGCTGTTAAGCATGATATCGCGATTGCCTGCATGCACACCAATCTCGACAATAGCTATCTCGGTGTGAGCAAATGGCTTGCAGATAAAATCGGACTGAAAAACCTTGAGATTCTTGAGCCAATCAAGACGGATGACGACGTATTGACTGGCGGTGGCATGGTCGGGGAACTCGAAAACGCTCTCGATGAGACCGAATTTTTAGCTCTCGTGAAAAAAAATCTTAACGCGAAAGCACTTCGTCACTCCGATTTTTTAAACAAAAAAATCAAAAAAGTTGCTGTTTGCGGCGGCTCTGGATTCTTTTTGCTGGGAAATGTAAAGCATTGTAATGCAGATGCTTACGTTACCGGAGATGTCAAATATCATGACTTTTTCGAGGCCGACGGCAAACTGCTTTTGGTCGATGCAGGCCACTATGAAACAGAACAATTTACAAAAGAATTAATTGCTGATGCAATTATTAAAAAATTTTGTAACTTTGCAGTTTCAATTTCGAGTGTCAAAACTAACTCGATAAACTATTTTGTATAAATATAAAATTTAACATAAATGGCTGATAATCAGGAAATTAAACTCAACGAGGAAGAACAGATTGAAGTTACCGTTGAAAGAAAATTGGTTGCACTTTACACCCTGCAACAGATTGATTCGAAGATAGACAGAATCCGTATCGTGCGCGGCGAGCTGCCGGAAGCGGTGCAGGACCTCGAAGACGAAGTGGCCGGTCTCGAGACTCGTATCGAGAACTATAACACCGATTTGAAGAAATTCAATACCGATGTTACAAACTACAAAATCAAAATCAAAGAGACACAGGCTCTCATTAAGAAATACGAGGAACAACAGAACAATGTTCGTAACAGCCGTGAATATGATTCTTTGACAAAAGAGACTGAGTATCAATCACTTGAGATTCAGCTTTGCGAGAAGAGAATCAAAGACGCGACAATCAAAATCGAGGATATCAAGACAAATCTCGAGGCAACTGAAAAGAAACTCGCAGAACGTAAGAACGACCTCGTGGTGAAACAGTCGGAACTCAACTCAATCGTTGAAGAGACTGAGAAAGAAGAGAAAGAACTCGTCGAGAAGTCAAAGGAAAGTGAAGCCTTGATCGAGGAACGTCTCCTTGCTGCTTACAAACGTATCAGAAAAGGTGCGAGAAACGGTCTGGCAGTGGTGCAAATCGAGCGTGACGCCTGCGGCGGATGCTTCAACAAGATTCCACCACAACACCAACTCGACATCCGTATCCACAAGAAGATTATCGTTTGCGAATACTGCGGACGTATCTTGGTTGACCAAGACATCATCGACCAGTACAACGCAAAGAACTGATTTGTCAGTCTAATCTGAATTTTAAAGAGATGACCACCTGATTCATGTTGGTCGTCTCTTTTACTTTTGTATTGTCGACAACCCACTCGCCGTCTGAATCCTGATAATATGCCGGATACATCGAATATTGTGAGTATAAGTCATACGTGTTTTTACGCTGACTGAAGACATACGCCGCGTCGATGGTGAAGCGATGATGGGTGAAGCCCAATCCACATGAATATGAGTTCGTGCTCAAGTCGGTTTTGTCGAGGCCATACGGACTACCGTAGAAGGCGTAACCAGCCCTGAAACACAACGATTGCCAACGCCATTCGCCTCCGACTCTGATATTCGACGTAGGTCCGTACAACGACTTGATATAATCGTTGAAATA
Organism: Bacteroidales bacterium; assembly: GCA_017649945.1. Lineage (GTDB taxonomy): Bacteria > Bacteroidota > Bacteroidia > Bacteroidales > F082 > Limimorpha. Next base: position 8,398 of record JAGCFU010000076.1, read on the forward strand.
CGAATAATTATAGTCGTAACTTGACGCTTTCATCTTGCTGTAATCGACAAACTCGTAATCGGCAGTGAGCATTCCGTAATTGCCGAAAATTAAGGCTGTGCTTGCATTCAAACGGTACGGTGTCGTTATTGTATATGAGTATGTACTGTTTGGTGTGGTGAAAAACTCCGAGCCGTCCTCAAACAAAGCATAAGTGTCCGTATACCAAGTCTCGTCTATTTTATAGAATGTAGGCGAATGGAATGCAGCGCCAATTCTCAGCCATTTGGCCGGGTATACGATGACGCCTAATTTTGCGTTAACGCCTCGTCCGACATTGGAGATGTATTCTTCCTGGTCCCAGTATTTGAAATAATCATTTGCGAGGTTGCGTTCTTTATATTCTGTGGTAACTTCTCTTTCAAAATATGGGATGTTTAACGATACTCCCAAGAACCATTTGTCTTCAAAATTGAAACCTGTCGCGAATGAAAACTCATGTGTGCCGCCTGTTTTTGAAACGCCATATTGCTGATTCAGATTGCCTTGAGGGACTAAAGGTACAAATTCGTGGTTATCATCGTCATAAACCATCACATCTGTTTCGTACAAAGAATACATGTTTGTCGAATAGTTGCTCAATGCGGAAATATTGTTTATGCCGTTCATGTCCATCTCTGTAAGATATGCATCGAGGAGCGATGTGTTCATGTTGTCGCCGTTCACTAATGAATTATATGAGAAATTGTTTAAATGGTTGATACCCAGTGAGAAACTTATAGAATTCAATGCTCCTTCATTCATCTCTTGTGTCCAGGTGATGCCAACGTTGTTTAACGGTGCGTGGAATGTCCTGTCGATGCCATTGCTGCCTTTGTAGTTCGATTCTGTCGATGTCGCATAAAACGAAGGCGAGAACAGGAATGTCGACTTTCTGAAAAGGCCTAATCCTGCAGGGTTGATTGCTATAGCTGAAAAATCTGAGCCGACAGCGCCCATGGCGTTGCCCATTGCTGTGCTCTTTGCCGTTCCGTTGTAATAAATGGCTGAAAACTCAAACATGTCGTGTTCAGTCTGCGCTATCGTGAACAATGGGGCTAATATCGTGATTATCAAAAATATACGTTTCATCTTTTATTTTTTTTGTTTTATTTTTTTATGTCTATCTACGGCCGCCTCCACTGCGTGTGCCGCCTCCACTACTACGTGTGCCACCTCCGCTGTTGCCGCTTCTCGGGGCTGAATACGAACTTCTCGACTGACTGCCGGTGCTTCTTGGTGCACTCGGTTGCACGGTGTTGTTATTAGGTCTTACCGTATTATTGTTTGGTCTTGTTGTGGTCTTGTTGTTGCTCGGCCTTACGGTGTTATTGCTCGGTCTTGTGACGGTATTATTGTTACTTGGTCTTACTGTGTTGTTATTTGGTCTTACGGTGTTATTGTCCGATTTTCTTGTAGAGGTGTTTGTTCTGTTGGTAGGACGCACATATTCTGAACTTGAGCGTGTCTGACGGTTTACGTTTGCCGGCGTGTAGTCCTTGCTTCTTCTTTGTGTGGCTTCGCTATTCGCCGGTCTGCGGACCTCGTTGTTTTTCGGTGTTACAGTCCTTCTGGGTGTATTGTTGTTATTAACTTCACGTCTTGGATGATTTCCGTTTCCGTGATGTATCGCCCCGTGATGGTTGTTGTTGTAGTAACCGTAATTGCCGATTGAACTGCCGTGAGGATGATGTGGGTGATGTGGATGGTGATAATAATGATAAAATGGATAATATGGATAATATGGGTAATAATATGGATAGTATGGATAATAAGGATAATAGCCTGCGAATGACCAGTATGGTGACCAGCTTGGATACCAGTACGGATCCCAATAATATACTCCCCAACCGTAGCCTAAACCTAAACCGACGCCAAATCCCGTTCCAACGCTGATTGTCAGACTCCTTGACGGCTCATTCTCAACGATGTATATGGTGTCCACAACCACATCGAGGCTGTCGGTGGATGCGTATTCCTTATAAATTTTACTCTTTTCAGTCTTGACTGAGTTTGAATCAAAATAACCGCTGTTAGAGGTCACGAGAGAACTGTTGTAACTGCTGTTATCTTCATAAGGAGAATAATAAGCATCGTCTTTGATGACATTACCGGTTGATGCACAGGCTGTTAGCAAAAATATCACAACTGCTGACGAAATAATTAAACGTTTCATATTAATTCACTTTTTATTATCCAATTTGCAAAAAATTTTTGTAATTTTGCGCACTGAAATTCTAACAAAAATCGTACCAAACTTTTAAAAATGGCAAAAGAAATTACAACACGTCAAGAAAATTATTCACAGTGGTATAATGATATCGTGAATAAAGCCGAGTTGGCAGAGGGTTCTGCAGTGAGAGGTTGTATGGTTATTAAGCCTTACGGATATGCTATTTGGGAGTTTATGCATGACGCTCTCGACAAGATGTTCAAGGACACGGGTCACGTCAATGCTTATTTCCCGCTTTTCATCCCTAAGAGTTTCTTCAGCAAGGAAGCGAGCCATGTTGAGGGCTTTGCTAAGGAATGCGCTGTCGTGACGCACTACCGTCTGATGAAAAACCCTGACGGACCTGGCGTTGTCGTCGATCCTGAGGCGAAATTAGAGGAAGAGCTTATCGTTCGTCCTACTTCTGAGACAATTATTTGGGACACATATAGAAACTGGATCAAGAGTTACCGTGACCTCCCGATTTTGTGCAACCAGTGGGCTAACGTGGTGCGCTGGGAGATGCGTACACGTCTGTTCCTCCGCACGGCTGAGTTCCTGTGGCAGGAAGGTCATACCGCACACGCGACAAGGGAAGAGGCTATGGCTGAAGCTGAGAAAATGCTCACAGTTTACGCCGATTTCGCAGAGAAATACATGGCTGTTCCGGTCATCCGCGGCATAAAATCAGCTAATGAGCGTTTCGCAGGTGCTGTCGAGACATTCTGTATAGAGGCTATGATGCAGGACGGCAAGGCATTGCAGGCCGGCACCTCACATTTCCTCGGACAGAACTTCGCAAAGGCATTCGACGTGAAATATCTTAATAAGGAGAACAAACTCGAGTACGTGTGGGCAACATCATGGGGCGTTTCAACACGTTTGATGGGCGCTCTTATCATGGCTCACTCAGATGATAACGGTCTCGTGCTGCCTCCGAAGGTCGCTCCAATCGAGGTGGTTATCGTTCCTATCTACAAGACTGACGACCAGCAGCAGGCGGTTCTCGACTATTGCACCAAGATGAAACAACGTCTTGAGGCTAAAGGACTTAGAGTGAAATTCGACGACCGCGACACTCAGAAACCTGGATTCAAATTCGCTGAATGGGAGATGAAGGGTGTGCCGGTACGTCTCGCAGCAGGTCCACGTGACGTTGAGAACCAGACAGTGGAGATTGCTCGTCGCGACACCTTGACAAAACAATCGATTTCAGAAGCTGAGATGGAAGACCATATCCTCGGTCTGCTCGATGAAATTCAGAATAGTTTGTTCAACAGAGCTCTTGAATATCGCAAATCGAATACTCATCGTGTCGACACTTGGGACGAGTTCAAACAGGTTATCGAGAACGGAGGATTCGCTTATGCACACTGGGATGGCACAACTGAGACCGAACTCGCAATCAAGGAGGAGACAAAGGCAACATTACGTTGCATCCCGCTTGACGACGACTACGAAGACGGCGTCGATGTGTATTCAGGTAAACCTTCTAAGAGAAGAGTGATTTTCGCGAAAGCGTATTGATTTAGGATAAGAAGGATAAGAGGGATAAGAGGGATAAGAGGGCTTATCAGCCGATAGGCACTTATCCTTCTTATCTTTTTTATCATAGTTTGATAAGTCGTCCTTTGGCGATAGGACCATATTCTTCGGTAATTTGCTCGGGGTCACCTTTATAATATATATCACCAAGATGGAAAATCTCAGCCTTGATGACTTTGCTTGCTGAGATGTAGCAATCGCCAATAGACCAGTTCGTTACCGTTACTTTTTCGGCAGTGCAGTCTCTTGCATCAAGAATACCGTAGCTGCTTTTGCTTATATATATATTTGTATTGTTGCCGCCATGAAAATTGGCCTTGCTTGTACCGAATCTGTAGATGATTTCCAGTCTTGGACAGTCATTAATCGTTATGTCCATGTCGCCGGAAGCTCCGTCAACAACAATCTTGCACTTCTCCTGGCCGTTTAACTGATTGTATGTGTCGACATAACCGGATGTTGATGATTTTAGGAAAATAATGTCCTTGAAATACAATGTGGCGTGTAAAGTATAATCGTAAGGTCTTAGAAAAGACATCTGGTTGCCGTTTTTTATTGAGAATGAACTGTCCGACATGTCGATTTTTGTGGTGATGTTGTCAATCAGGTTTTCGCCGGTGGTAATCTCTATCCAGCAAGAGTCTGATTTTACCAATGTCATGCTGATGTCGTCATGAATATAGACTTTGTTGAAGTCGTCGAGTGGGCGGGATATTGTGATTGTCTTGCCTATACTCAATGGGGCTTTCTTGCATGAAAACATGCAGAACAAACAGGCTAATGTCAACAATATCAATGATTTAACTCTCATGCTAATTTATTTTATATCCTATTCCGAAACTGAAGAAATCAGCCCAGCCGAAATGAGTGGTCAGTGTGCAGATTGCAAACATATGCTTACATATGTTTTGTTTCGCGCTAAGCTTCTGATACAGGCGGCCTCCGCCCATCTCCTTGCCTGCAAGATGTGTTCCGGCATAAATCATAAACGACGTGGAACTGAAAGATAATTCGTATGCGAAATTGATACCAGGTCTCAGTATATCGATATCGGAATATGGTCTGTTGTCGAGATATAATATTTCCTTGTCGGTTTCGTCGAAAACGAAGTCGAAGCCGATACCTATCTTGCTCATTTCAGTTAAACGTTTCATGAAATCAATTTCGAGGTTGTAAACAGACCAGGTCTTATTGTATCCGATATACTCCTCGATGTCTTTCGGGGCATATGTAAACGCTATGTATAAAGACAGGTTTTTCTTTGTCCACGGCTTGTATTGCCCGTTGTTCTTCTCCTGCCTTGGGATGTGCTGTTTCGGTTCGTTGATGAAATATCTGGCGTTTAAACCGAGGTGGGCAATGTTTATACCGTTGTTCGGCGACCGTCGTGCACCATTTGAAAAATGTGTGAATCCTGTAAATACCCCAAGACTTAACCGATTGGTAATGAATCTGTTATATTCAAAAGCAAGATTTATTATCGCATTGTAATGGTCGCCGATGAAGGTGTTTTTGGGATTTTCTTTCGGGTCATAGGTATTTGTGATATATCCCACACCGACTCCAAGTTTGAAATTCAGCTGGTTTCTTCTGCTTTTCAGAAAATTGAAGCTTATATATGGATATAGCGCATAGGCCTCGCCCAATTCCGAAAAACCACCGAGTCCGGTATACATAAAACTGACTCCGACGGCCGGATAATTTATGCATGCCTGCCAATATTTCTTGCCGTAAGTGGCTTGCTGCACGCTGATTTCATAAAGAGGGAAGTGTGCTCTGAAATATATCATTTCGGGGTGGTGGCAGATGATGAATCCGTAACTTGACCGGACCTCTATCTGAATATTTCTACCCGATATAGTATCCGGTGTTTTTGCTGATAATTCTGTAAAATCGTTGATTATCAACAATAAGAGTAATAAAATGATATGATTCCCGAATATTTTTTTCACGTCGCAAAAATAATAAAAAACAAGACAAAACAATTTGTATCTTTGCAAAAATTTTAATCATGGAGAAGAAATTAGAGGCTTTTAAAAGGCTTTTGAACATCATGGAAGACCTGAGGAAAGGCTGTCCGTGGGATGAGAAACAGACCATTGAAAGTTTGCGTCATCTGACTATTGAAGAGACATACGAGTTAAGCGAAGCTATTATAGCATCTGATTATCAGGATGTTAAAAAAGAACTCGGTGATTTGATAATGCATATTGTGTTTTATGCGCGCATTGCCGAAGAGAGAGGCTTATTTGATATTTCGGATGTGATTAACAGCATTTGCGACAAACTTATAGTACGGCATCCGCATATCTATGGCGACGTGAAAGTGGAGACGGCTGAGCAAGTTTTGGAAAACTGGGAGAAAATCAAGATTAAGAAAGAGGGGAACAAGAGCGTTTTAGGAGGTGTTCCGGCTGGTTTGCCACCGCTTTTGAAGGCATATCGCATGACCGACAAGGCATCGGGTGTGGGCTTCGACTGGCCAAATAAGGAAGAGTGCTGGGCAAAGGTTCTCGAAGAAATGGATGAACTCCAGGAAGAAGTGAAAAACGACGGCTCGAAAGAGCGCAAAGACGAGGAATTCGGTGATTTGTTGTTTGCACTTGTGAACTATTCGAGGTTCATCAAAGTCAATGCTGACGATGCACTTGAGCACGCTAATGCCAAGTTTAGAAAACGTTTCACATATATTGAGGAGAAAGCGAGAGAGATGGGGAAGAGCGTGGCGGATATGACGCTGAGTGAAATGGATGCATTATGGAATGAGGCGAAAAATTTTTTGTCGAATGAATAAAAAATTGTATATTTGCAAGTTAAAATGTACTCACAAATGAGTGAATTGGCAAAAAGAACGATATTCGGAAGTTTGTTTGTGATAGTTGTTATCGGAAGCATTCTTTTGGATTTTTGGGCTTTTTTCACTGTGATGCTTGTGACTGTAATCATTGGTTCTCAGGAAGTCAGCAAGTTGATGGCGAAAGAAGACAATAGCGCATTGAAGCTCATGGCTGTCATTATGGGCACTCTGTTTTATGCGCTGAGTGTCATTTTTCCTCCGTTTGTACTCATTAACACGGTGTGGCTGATAATTACACCTTTATTAATAGCGTTGTTCTCGAAGAAATATTCATTTGAAAAGGTTGCTGTCAGTTGCTGGACGGCTATGTTTTTCGTGGCGTTACCATGTGCCCTGATGATGAAAATGTATGATAAGTATCTGATAATCATGCTGTTCTGCTTGATTTGGATAAACGATGTCTTTGCATATCTGACAGGCATGGCAATAGGGAAACACAAACTTTTCGAGAGGATTTCACCGAGAAAAACTAGTGAAGGCAGCCTCGGAGGACTGACTATGACAGTCGTTGTTGCGTTTTTGGTGAATCATTTTTGGTTGCATATCATGCAGGATTGGAAAATGATGGGGATGGCTATGGTAGTTGTTATTTTCGGCAGTTTAGGTGACTTGTGCGAATCGATGATGAAGCGTCAGGCAGGTGTGAAAGACTCTGGCAATGTTATCCCCGGGCACGGTGGAATTTTAGACAGGTTTGACGCCACGTTTTTGGCAGTGCCGTTTGTTTATTGTTATTTGATGTTATTGTAAATCAACATATTATGTATATTCATAAAAAAGGTTACGGCGTTATCGCAACGATGTTTACGGTTTTGGTTTTAATCATCGTGGGCGTGGTGATGTTGCTTAACGCGGTTTTGGAAACGACGCATTGGACCATCCTTGCCGGTCTTATAATAATAGGTGTGATGGTTTTTGTGTGGTCGATAACGTTTTTCAGAGTTCCGACGAAACGAAAAATCACTCATGAGGAGAACGCAGTGGTATCTTCCGCTGATGGCGAGATTGTTGCAATAGAGGAAGTTGAAGAGAAAGAGTATTTCCACGACAAAAGGATTCAGGTCTCTGTTTTTATGTCGGCTTACGATGTGCATGTGAACTGGTTCCCAATGGACGGTGTGGTTAGTTATGTAAAATATCATCCCGGGAAAAAGTTGTTTGCGATAAATCCGAAGTCGTCGGAGCTGAACGAGCGGAACTCAGTCGCTGTAAGGGATGAGAAGGGGAGAGAGGTGCTGTTCAGACAGGTTGCAGGCATAATGGCACGCAGAATCGTGTGCAATGTCAAAGAAGGAGACAAGGCTGAAGTCGGCAAGGAATTCGGCATGATAAAATTCGGTTCGAGAGTTGACTTTTTCCTGCCTGTTGACGCTGATATTCAGGTTGAAATAGGCGATGCCATCACAGGACAGGTGTCGGTTTTGGCATATTTAAAATAAAAAAAAGAAAAAAGATAGTGTAATTGAAAAAAACTTATTATATTTGCAGGTTCAAATATGAGTGCAAATTAGGAATTTGAATAGAAAATTAATGTTTAACTAAAATTAAATTCACATGAAAAGATTATCTTTACTTTTCGCGATGATTGCCTTCTTAGCAGGCAGCACATTCGCACAGTCAATGTACTTCGATTTTGAAGGACAGACTGCAGGTAACAAGATCGCCCAGACACTTGGCGAGCCTTGGACAACATGGTCAAACGCTCCTGGTGGAGCTGAGGACGGTGTCTTCGGTGAGGCTGGCAGCTCAATGGCAGCACACTTTACCTATGGTAACGACCAGGTTTTGAGACTTGGTGGTATTGAATCAGGTGTTTTCGACCTCGTGTTCGATGCTTACGTTCCTAATGGAAAATGTGGTTATTTCAACGTTCTTCACAACTTTGCAGGTAGCGGTTCAACATGGGCTGCTCAGTTCTACCTCTGCGCAACAAACGATGGTAGTAACACTTCAGCACCAACTGAAGGCCATGGTACAGTTCACGCAGGCAGCAATGGCACAGCCGATGTTCCTTGCGTTTGGGATCAGTGGATGCAGTACAGAGTGCACATCGACATGGACAACGACGTCGCTACACTTTACTGGAACATCGCAGGTCAGCCAGAACAGGAGATCTGCACATGGCAGTGGTCACTCGACAGCTTTGGTGACAATGTTGTCGGTCGTACTCTCGACGCTATGGACTTCTATCCACCATCAAACGGTGCTGAGTACTATGTTGACAACATCGGTATCGTATCAGGTGCAGACGACCAGGTTTTGATCGACGACGATTTCGAGGCATATCCACTCGGTGGCAAGATCGCTCAGAGCGCTCAGGCTATTGGCAACGACTGGTGGACAACTTGGACAAATGCTCCAGGTGGCAACGAAGACGGTGTTATTGCAGAAGCAGGTGGCACACAGTGCGGTTACATCTCAGGTTCAAACGATAACGTCCTCCTCCTCGGTGGTCAGGAATCAGGTTCATATGACCTTGAATTCGCTCTCTATTGCGAAGAAGGTAAATATGGTTACTTCAACATTCTTCACGAGTTCAACGGTTCAGGTTCAACATGGGCTATGCAGGCTTATCTGAACGCAACAAACGACGGTAACAGCTCAACAACTTATGCTCCAGGTCACGGTACCGTTCACGCCGGTGCTAACGGCAACGGTGATATCCCTGCAGTCGTTAACGAGTGGATGTTCATCAGAGTTCACGTTGATTGCGATGCTGACGTTGCAGAACTCTTCTATCGTTCAGAAACAACACAGGTTGAAGAAATTTCAATCGTTTCATGGCAGTGGTCACTCGACAGCTTCGGTGAAAACACAGTCGGTCGTAAGATGGACGCTATGGACTTCTACGCACCACATTCAACACTCGGTTGCTACTATCTTGACAACTTCAGATTCACAAGAATCGGTCAGGAAACACATTCAACACTTGAATTCAACATTGATGAGATTGAATCATATCTTGAAGAAGACGATGCAGACTCATACGATATCACAATCAGCAATGAAAACGGCACATCAATCGGTGACTGGACAGCATGGATTGACTTCGGTATGAGCACAGTTACAACAGGTAATGGACAGATTAACTGGGACAGTGAGATTGGTGAAACCTCATCACTCGTTGGTCTTAACATTGATGAGCCAACTCTTATAGAGGTTGGTGCAATCTTCGCAGGTCAGGCATATGCCGGTTCAGCAATGGGTACAAAGATTGTGAGCGCACAGTATGTAGTGTTCACAGGTTCAGCAGGTGTTGGTATTGAACCTAACACTCCTCTTACTCTCCGTGTTTATGGTCAGGGTATGTATGGTCAGCCAGGTGAAGTTCTCGCAGAGAAGGTTATCCCTTACAACTCAATCGTTGCAGATGAATGGACAGTCGCTACATTCGACACTCCAGTTGACCTTACAGGTTACAATGTATGGGTGACAGCTGAATTTACACAGTCTGTTGACGGTTATGCAATGTCATTTGACGGTGGCACTAACTCAGGTTACGGTGACTACTATCGTACAAACGGTGGCGGTGCATTCCACAGATGTGCAGAGACATTCTCAACAGATTACGGTAACTTCCACATCCGTATCAACACCACAGGTACTCCAGTTGCTGCAAACTGGGCAAACTTGAGCAAACCAGAAGGTTCAATCGCTATTGGCGACACAGATATGGTTACAGTTAACGTTAACTCAATCGGTCTCTCAGCAGGCGATGAATATAGTGCAAACATTATGTTCATTACAAACGATCCTGAGAATCCGGAAGTTATCATCCCATTGACACTTCATGTCGGTGAAGCATCAGTTAGCGAGACAATGGAGAACGCATACAATGTTTATCCTAACCCAACAACAAGTATGATTACAGTTGAGGGTGAGAACATCAACGTTATCTCTATCTACAACGCAGCTGGTCAGCTTGTCAACATCGTCCGCGTAAATGGCGACAATGCAACAGTTGACATGAGCAGCTTCGGCACAGGTGTTTACTTCTTGAACATCGTCGACGGTGCTAACAACACATCAGTACAGCGTGTCGTTGTTAAATAAATGAAATAAACGAACGAGCAGAAAAAAATAAGAGACGCTTTAAGCGTCTCTTATTTTTTATAGTGTTTTCCTTGAAAAGTGTCTCTTTCTTCCATTCGTTTTTCGATGAGTGCGAGAACCTGGTCGTAGCGGAGGTTGAGCCATGGTTTGGAGACAAGATAACGTGGCGGCACCTCGCCGGCAAAACGCTCAATAACGATGTTAGGGTTGAGCCGTTCGATGAAATCTATTACGAATTCGATATAATCTTCAAGTGTGAACAGATGAAAGTCGGAAGGGTTGGCGAGGTATTCGTCAGCCATTTTTGTGTCTTTGAATATCTGGAGCTGATGAAATTTCACTGTCGTGAGCGGTAATTCAGAGATGATATCGGCGGTGTGGAGCATCATGTCGTGAGTCTCGCCGGGGAGACCGAAGATGAAATGACCTCCGCAGTGGAACCCGTATTTGTGAACTAAATCTATAGCGCTTTTAGCACACGTGAAGTCGTGACCGCGGTTTACTCTTTTTAAAGTAGAATCATAAACAGATTCGATGCCTAGCTCAATTGTAATTGGATAAGCGCTATGCTGATAAGAAGGATAAGAAAGGATAAGAGTTTTTAGCATCTTCAGTATTTCCTCATTGAGGCAGTCGGGGCGTGTGCCGATTACGAGGCCGATGACGCCATCAACTGAGAGAGCTTCACAATAGAGTTTTTCGAGTTCGTTGAGTGGTTTATAAGTGTTGCTGAACGCTTGAAAATAAGCAAGATAAGATTTCGCGCGGCGGTAACGCCTCTGGTGGAACTCTATGCCTTCTTCGATTTGTTGGCGCACACTCTTCTCGGGGCGGCAGTATGAGGGGTTGAAGGCGTCGTTACGGCAGAAGGTGCAGCCTCCTGTGCTGATTTTGCCGTCACGGTTAGGACAGCTGAAGCCCGCATCGATGCTTATTTTCTGCACACGACCGCCAAACTCGCGCGTGAAGTACGAGTTGTAGCTGTTGAAACGTCGGTTGTCACCCCAAGGAAACATAGTTTGTGTTGCACAATTACAAGATGCAAAGATATGGATAAAAAGGATAAGACAGCATAAGAAAGATAAGATAAATTTTGTAATTTTGCGGAATAAATTTTAGAAAGATGGAGAATTTCAAAGTAGGCGACAAAGTTAATTTTTTGAATGACAAAGGTGGCGGCGTGATTAAGAAGATCATAGACACACGAATGGCAGAGGTGGAGATTGAAGAAGGTTTTAATGTGCCGGTTTTGATGAGCGATTTGGTTCTGGATTTCAGGGCGCAGCCGACGCGGCAGCAACAAATGGTTGATAACGTTCAAAAGGAGATTAAGAATCAGCAGATTATAGAAGAAGAGACGAGGAATGAGGCGCGGAGAAGCGAACTGAGACGTTTTGCAAGAAACTCAGAAGAAGAAGGTATATATCTTGCGTTCATACCGCATGACCAGCAGTGGTTGCTGACGGGTTTGATTGACGTGGCGGTTGTGAACAATACTCCTGCTGACGCTTTGTACAGTTTCAATCTGAAGGAAGACGAAAAATATGTAAATATCGACTATGGCAGCATCGCTCCGTTTTCAAAAGTTGTGGTTGAGGCCATTTCGCGTAATGACATCGAACATTGGTGTGAGGGTGTGATACAGGTGGTGCTATGTCAGGATGACATCGACTTCGTTTATCATCCTTTGCATGCTCCTTTCTCTTTGAGAACAAGCCGTTTCTTTAAGGATGGAAGTTTTGTGGAATCCGGACTTTTGGGCGAGAAGGCTATGATGATTTGTCTGTCGACGGTGACGGCTTTGAAAGGCTCGGAAACCGATTACACCAAGCTGATGAAAGACGGCGTGATGCAGGCGAAGGCCAACAAAGACATCGTGAAGAAAGAGGCTGCCATCGACAGACATCAGACTCAGCCTGGCGAGGCTATTGTTGACTTGCATATCGGTGAGTTGGTTGACAACATTTTAGGAATGTCGAGCAACGATATTTTTAGAGTTCAGATTAATTATTTCAAGAAAATGCTTGACAGCGCTATAGAAAACGACTATTCAAAGGTGACGTTTATCCATGGCGTGGGCAATGGTGTTTTGAAGAACGCGATAATTGAGGAACTGAAACATTACGAAAACACTTCCAACAGGATGGCGTCGATTTCGAGATTCGGGGTGGGAGCTCTTGATGTGATGATAAAAGAAAAGTGACCCCGCCGGGATTCGAACCCGGACCGAAGGAACCGGAATCCTTAATTCTATCCATTAGACTACGGGGCCATTATTTAGCCATTAGCTATTAGCCATTAGCTATTAGCTATTAGCCGTTAGCTATTAGCCATTAGCCGTTAGTGGAGCTGGAGGGAGTCGAACCCTCGTCCAAACAAGGAACAATTATGCTTTCTACATACTTATTCTGTTGTTGGTTTTCGTGTCAGGCAAGGAAGCAGACATCCTAATCCAGACCTTATCTCCTTGAGTTTCGCGACGTTGCCGGAGCTTCCGCGTCGCTATCCCGAAATTGCTGAGCACCTCGTTGTCGGACCGGAATCGGGAGGCTCCATCCGCGAGATGTCTCGTCCTCTCACCTTGTGAAAGGATAAAGCTTCAATCTACTGTGCTTCGATTAAGCAGCGAGAGCGTAAGTATTTTCGCCAATTAATTTTTTGCAGTCAAGATTTACGAGCGTCACTGCAAGGCTCGGTATGCTTACATAACCCTTCTACAAGCTGTCAAAACCGGTCAGCCCCAAATGTTATGCTGATTTCTCTTATCAAAAATCGTGCAAAAGTACGAAAATTTTCCGAATTAGAGATATTTTTTTACATCTTCATCGGAAATGACTGAACCACAGAGGATTACGAGACGTCCGACGACGTTCTGCAGCTCGCGGATGTTGCCGGTCCACTGTTGTTTTTTCAGTTCTTCTATGGCCGACTCTGTGAAAGTGGGTATAGGCTTGCCCATTTCGTTGGCTGCTTTCACCACGAAGTTATTAATTAATAGAGGTATGTCGTCGAGACGTTCACGCAGAGGCGGCACTCGCATTATTATCATGCTTATGCGGTGGTAGAGGTCTTCGCGGAAGTTGCCTTTGGTTATCTCGTCCTGTAAGTTTTTATTTGTTGCAGCTATGACTCTGACGTCGACTTTTATCTCTTCCTCACCACCCACACGTGTGATTTTGTTCTCCTGCAATGCCCTCAAGACCTTGGCCTGAGCCGCCAAACTCATGTCCCCAATCTCGTCGAGAAACAAAGTGCCGTTATTGGCAAGCTCAAAGTCGCCTTTTTTCTGTTTTATAGCTGAGGTGAATGCTCCTTTTTCGTGCCCAAATAGCTGACTTTCAATGAGTTCGGATGGTATTGCGGCACAGTTGACTTCAATGAATGCGTTATCTTTACGTGGGCTTAGTTCATGAAGTTGGCGTGCAACAAGTTCTTTGCCGGTGCCGTTTTCGCCGAGGATGAGCACACGGGCGTTGGTGGGTGCTACACGTTCTATCATGGTGTATAGCTCATTCATCGCCCATGAGTTGCCAATCATCTCATATTGTTTGCTGACCGCTTTACGCAATATTTTTGTCTCGTTGACGAGCTTGTTTTTATCCAAGGCGTTGCGCAATGTGATGAGCATGCGGTTGAGGTCCATCGGTTTCTCAATGAAGTCGTATGCGCCTTTTTTTATCGCGTCGACGGCTATGTCGATTGTGCCGTGACCGGAAATGATGATTATCGGGGCGTCGGTGAGTGTCTTGGCTTTCTCGAGAAACTCTATGCCGTCCATTTGAGGCATCTTGATGTCGCAGAATATAGCGTCGAAGACGTCGTTGTGCAGCATAGGCAATGCTTCAATGGCGGAAGCTGCATCGGAGATGGTATAGCCTTCATTTTCGAGAATGCTGCGCATGGCACGGCGGATGGCAGGCTCGTCGTCGATAATCAGTACCTTTGACATTAGAAATTAGGTTTAAGTTCAGATTTCTTATAGAAGTCGTCGATGATGCTTACAGCCTCGTCAGCGTTGTCAACTACATGGAAGATGTCGAAATCCGTTTCATGTATCATTTTGTTCTTGAGGAGCGTGCTCTTGAACCAGTCTATGAGAGGTTTCCAGAACTCGGAGCCGAACATCACGATAGGGAAGTTGGCGATTTTGTCTGTCTGCATTAGTGTGAGGGCTTCCGACAGCTCGTCGAGGGTGCCGAAGCCGCCCGGAAATGCGATGAAGCCTTGGGCGTAACGTGTGAACATCGTCTTACGGATGTAGAAATAATCGAAGTTTATTGATTTGTCGCTGTCGATATAAGGGTTTGAGTGTTGCTCATGAGGTAGCACAATGTTAAGTCCGACGCTCTTTCCGCCGGCTTCGTGTGCGCCTTTGTTGCCTGCTTCCATGATGCCTGGGCCGCCTCCGGTGATGATGCCGAAGCCTTTTTCGACAAGTTTGGCGGCAGTCTCTTCTGCCTTTTGATAGTAAGGATTGTCCTCACTTATACGCGCTGAGCCGAAGATGGCTACGCATGGGCCTATTCGCGAAAGCGTCTCATAACCGTTGACGAATTCAGACATTATTTTGAAGACCGACCATGAGTCGTTGGCTTTGATGTAGTTCCATTTTCTGTCGTCGATGACTTTCTTTAATATTTCTGAATAATCCATGATAATTACGTTTATTTTGCAAAGATAAAAAAATAATCTAAAAAATGTTTGGTGAACTAAAATTTTTTGTAATTTTGCAGCCTGAAAACGTAAACGGTATTGCGGATTTAGCTCAGCTGGCAGAGCGGAAGCTTCCCAAGCTTCAGGTCGCGGGTTCGAGCCCCGTAATCCGCTCACGATGCAGGAAGCTTAGCTCAGTTGGTTCAGAGCGCCTGCCTTACAAGCAGGAGGTCGCTGGTTCGAACCCAGCAGTTTCCACAAAAAAAGGACTCCAATTGGAGTCCTTTTTTTGTGGAAACTATTTCACTATTTTTCTAGTCGTTATCTTTCCGCTTTGCGTCACACCTTTTATAATATACATTCCTTGATTCAACTCCTGTATGTCTTTAGCGTTGACGCGCTGTCCGTTGACGTTGTATATTTCAATGATATTGACGATTTCCTCGTAGTCGATTTCTGATACAGATTCATGATTCTGAATTTCGATGAGGATATAGTTGTCGCCGTTTTCTGTGAGTGCGAAGTCTGACTCGCAATCTTCGTACCAGGCGGTGAGTTTGAAGATATAGTCGCCTGGTTCCAGTTCATAATAATAAGAGGTGTACTCAGGATCAATCTCAATCACTTCTTTGAGGCTTTCGCAATAGAGGTTGTAGTGTAGTGGAGTCGTGTCAGGCGCTGTCCAGGATACAACTGCTGCGCTTATTCCAGTCTCGGCGTTGTAGTAAGACTCACCTTGGAGATTGGTAGGTGGGTAGCATGGTGTCGGTGGGGTAGGAGGAGTCACTTCACCCATCTCGCCGTTTTGTCCGATATTCTGTCCGTAGAGACCGCCAGGACCGCTGCCACTGACTGCGCCTGTCGAGTTAATCCATGTAAAGATGTTTTGTCCGCCATGGAAACCGGTGGTGTTTTCGCAGCCTGTCTTGCTGTATGTGCTTGAGCACATCTGGGTGCTCCACAAAACGTCTCCCTTCATGTCAAAACCTTGAGCTTCTACCGTTGAGGCATCGCTTGTAGGACTTTGTCCTTTGATATAAATCACAGAGAATCCGTCGCCGTATTCGAAAGCGTCGACACGTATTTTGGCAAATGGAGCGGAGCCGTTGTCGAGTACAAGCATGCCTTCGCCCCAAATTATTTCACCGAAAGGTGTGATGCGGTTCACATACAATCTATGTTCTGACTCAAATTCTGCGTCTGTCTGGCGATAACCGATGATGATGTCGTGGGTTACAGGGTCGACTGTAGCGTTGGCGTCGATGTAGTAGTAGGTCGGATCTGTTGTGTGCACAGGCGCTCCGTTTGAGCCGATGGTAGAGGCTCCGAACTGGTCGAAATGGAATACATAGGTGTTGAATGCATCGCCGATGCCTGGGTGCCAGATGTAGATATAGCCGCCGCCCATGCCGTCAGAAAGAGCATGGTGGAGATATGTCACTTGGAATGTCTTTGACGACATCAGCAATGTCTCTTGGCTGAACTGTGTTCCGTCAGGGTTATAGCCTGCGACGTAAATCTCTTTGTCGGTATAGAGTCCGTTGCCGCATTTCTCGTAGGTGACGAAGACGCGGTTGTCGTAACTCAATGTGAGTTGTCCGTACATGCAGCGGTAGCCGCCGGCGTCAGAAATGGTGATGACTGGACCTGTTGCGTTGTTAAGATACTGCAGATAGAGGTTCTGATAGTCGAAGCCCAATGCCCAGATGCCGCCATCGTCGGTTGCTATGACTTCTGCGCGTGAGAAACCGAGTCCGCCAAAGAGCTGCACACCTTGCTCACCCCATGCGAATGTGCCGTCAGGGTTGATTTTCACAGCGTAGGTGTAGCCGTCGTAAACAGAGAAACAGCTGACCACGCCTCCGTCGGTTGTAGTAGTCATTGCAACGCCTTCCGACATTGATGAGAACTGATGACCGCTGATGTGTATGCCGTTAGGACCCCATTGCGGCTCGCCTGCGAAGTTAAGACGCTGCAATGTCGGTGACCATCCGTTGCCTCCGACAAAACTGCACCATTGCATGTAAGTGTCGCCGGTATGGGAATTGTAAGCGAGGTAAATCTCACCGGCATCAGCCGAAGTGTTGGCGATAAGTGTGTTATTAACCGGATCGTTGACCCATTGTGCCTTTACAGTAAATGTCACTGCCAAAGCGATAAGAAATAGGTAAAACTTTTTCATCTTAAAAAATTTATAATTAACCTCGCAAAGGTACAAAGTAAAAATGAGAAATGCAAGAAAAAAATAGCCATTAATAAAAAAGCCATTAGCCATTAGAAATTAACAAATACAGCTAATCCTAATGGCTAATGGCTAATGGCTAATACCTAATGGCTAATACCTAATGGCTAACGGCTTAAGCCTTGATATTAGGCTCTTCCAAGCCAAGGTGTTTCTTCTTGTCAACAACCTTGAGGTAGAGGCCGATGAGCAATGCTGCGATGCCGAGGCAAGCCAGCATGATGAGAGCCCACTTGTAATCAAGTGCTAACGGGTCGGTCACTCCTTCGTTGGTTCTGTCGAGAACCTTACCGATGAGCAATGGGAACAGCCACAGACCGATGTTCTGAATCCAGAATATCAAAGCGTAAGCTGAACCGATAATCTTCTCGTCGACGAGCTTCGGAACGCTTGGCCACAAAGCTGCAGGCACCAATGAGAATGATGCTCCTAAGACCAAGATTGTCACGTAAGCCACAATGGTACCGCCGGCTGCGTTGCCTTTGAAAACAGGCAGGATGAATGCGAATGTGAGGTGGCAGATGACCAACAGGATGGAACCGATCATCAACATTGAAGCGGCTTTACCTTTGTGGTCGACGTAGTTGCCGAGGATAGGAGTGATAGCCACTGCGAGGAGTGGGAACACAGCGAAGATTGTTTCAGCTGTGCCACGCATGTAACCCATGTAGCAGTAAACTACAAGAGCCACTACTGCCAATCCCATCAAACCGTATTTCATGGCTTTGTTTGTCTTGATGAAGTTGCTTGCGAATGAGCAGATAGCGACGAGCAGCATCACGACGTACTGTACGATAGTCACTGAGTTGCTTGCCCAGAATCCTGTACCAGGGTTGAGGGTGAGGTTGCACTGCAGCATGTTGACAGCGTATTTCTGGAATGGGAAGATTGCTGAATAGTAAAGCACGCAGAGCAATGCCACGAGCCAGAATCCGAGACTTGACAAAATCTTGCCGATATCGCTGATTTTGAACGGGTCGTCTTTCTCTTCAGCCTCGCCGGTCTGAGCGTCGAGTTTCTTATCCATGAAGAAGTAAACAACGAACATGATGAGGGCGATGCAGAGAAGCACCACACCAAATGCCACTGAACGGCTCACGTTGATTGTTTCACCGAGTTTTGCGAAATAAGGTGAGAAAATCATACATGTGGCGACGCCGAGACGTGCCAATGCCATCTCAGAACCCATTGCCAATGCTGTTTCACGGCCTTTGAACCATTTCACGATACCGCGGCTGACAGTGATACCTGCCATCTCAGCGCCACATCCAAAAATCATGAAGCCGATGCCTGCCACCTTTGCTGATGCCGGCATGCCTCTATAGAACGGAGAGACACCTAATTCCTCAAAGAGAGGGATGTAGTTGAGGTTGTCGTTGAACCACAGCTCAGCGCCGCTACCGCCGAAATTCTCGTGGATGGCGTAATACTTGATGAGTCCGCCGACGAGCATCACAGCGCCTGATAAAACCGCTGTGAAACGCACGCCCATCTTGTCGAGGATGATACCTGCGAAGATGAGGAAGAACACGAAGACGTTGAGGAATGTCTCAGAACCCTGCATGGTGCCGAATGCCGAGCTATCCCAACCGCGGTGAGTCTGCATCAAGTCTTTGATAGGGGACAAGATGTCCATGAAAATGTAGGCGCAGAACATCGCCAACGCCAACAGCAGCAAAGCAGTCCATCTCATGGCCGCATTGTCGCGTAAAGTCTGAATTTTTTCTGTCATATAACTTAACTTTTAACTATAAACTTTCAACTATTTAGTAGTCGGGAGTTGGATGACTTCTTTCTTGTTGCCATTCAACACTTCTTTGGCGAAGTCGGCGATGGTCTGAGGAGTGATGCTCTTCACGATTTCGTCGTATTCGGCCACAATGTTGATATTGTCTTCTTCAAAAGTCTCGATAGCGTCGACCCAGAAGTCATTCTCTTCGAGGTTTTCTGCACGTTTCTTGTACAGGTTTTCAACGACTTTTGTCAGATCTTCCTGAGCAGGGCCATTCTGTGCCACGTCGTTGAGGCCTTCGTAGACCTTGCCTAGAAGCTTCTCGTACATCTCTTTGTTGGTGTCAAAACCTACGAGGAATAAGAATTCGTCTTTCGGTTTGTCGATGATCTGTCCCATGACTCCAACACCGTAGGTGCCGCCTTCCTCCTCACGGATAGAACGTGTGTAGTAAATGTCCATAACATCACCTAAAGCCTTCATATACAGCTGGTTGCGATAGTTATATTCCATAGTGCCAACCAATATTGTGTAAACAGTAGCTTTAGGATTCTGCATATCTTTCTCATAATGGCAGATATACTCATTTTGAGGGATACCGAGGTTGATGTCTTTCCATGTCTCTTTGCGTTTGTTCTTCTTCAGAGATGCGAGATACTGTTCGACTAATGGCTTGAACGTGTTCTCGTCGATATTTCCTACGAAGTAGAAAGTGAAATTGTTAGGATCTGCGAAACGGTCTTTGTAGAGTTCCATTGACTTGGCATAGTCGATTTGGTCGACCTCATCAGCTTTTATTCTCATGCTGAGCGGATGGTTGTTGTATAACACTTTTGTGAGAGAATCTGAGAAGGTGATCATTGGGTTGAGTTCCTGATTTTCAATAGCTGCTTTGGTACGTTGTACGTATGACTGGAATGCTTCTTCATCTGAACGTGGCTCTGTGAAGTACAGATAGATGAACTGCATCATTGTTTCGAGGTCTTTCGGTGAGCATGAGCCGCTCATGCCTTCTGCATAGCTGTCAATCCAAGGATTTACGCTGAGGCGCTTGCCTGCGAGAACCTTCGGGAGGTCTGTTGAGCTGAATTTGCCTACACCACCGACTTTCATGACGCCTGAGAGTTCCTTCAGAGTGATGAAGTCTTCCTGTTTCAAAGCTGAGAGACCACCGTCGCTCTGTGCGGCAAATCTGATCTCGTCTTCTTTGAAGTTGGTCTTCTTGTAGATGACTTTCATGCCGTTGCCGAGAACCAATATTGTGGCGTCGAACTCAGGCATTGCTGTCTCTTTCTTGATCTTGCCTGGCTTTGGCATATTGTCAACGATAGGGCCGTCGAAAGATTCTTCTTCGTATGGCTGAACTTCAGCGGCGTTGGCTGCTGCGTAGATAGCGAGGATTTCTTCAACTGTAGGGAGTGTCTCGCCTTCTTTCTTAGGAGCTGTGACAGTGATGACGAGGTTGTCGTCGTGGACGAGCTGCTGAGCGTACATGTTGATAGCTTCGATAGGAAGGTTAGGCATAATCTGCTGATACAGAGCGTATTCTGTCTCGATACCCATCATAGGCTCGTTGCTTAAGAAGTTCTCCAGGCATTCGTTGACATAACTGTCGTTTTCTGTGTTGTTTCTCTCATTGTATTGACTCTCAATACGTTTCATGAAGTCAGCTTTGGCTCTCTCATATTCTGAAGCTGTAAAGCCGAATTGTTTCATGCGGTTGTTCTCTGTGACGAGAGTTGTGAGAGCCTCGCTGATGCCGGCAGCGTCTTTTGCCATTGCCATGCTGCACCATGCGTCCTCTGTCGGAGCGATGTAGTAGTTTGAATAATAGCTGTAACCGTAGACGAATGGAGGGTTGGCTTTCTTTGTGATGTCCTGCAAACGGTTGATTTCCATCATAGAAACCATAGACAAGACGTATTGTCCTACCCAGTAGTTCAGGTCGTTTTTCAAAGAATCAGGTGTAGCCTCTGATTTGTAATACATGTTGACGGTGTAGCGTGTTGCTTCAGGGTCAGATGCGATGGCCACGATAGGTTCTTCGTTGTCTTCAATCATGAACTGTGGTCTTGGAGCCGGGTCGACAGGGGCTTTGATGTCGGCGAACATCTCCTTGATGCGAGCCTCGATAGCGTCAACGTCGATGTCACCTACGATGATGATACCTTGGAGGTCAGGACGATACCATTTGTGATAGTAGTCGCGGAGTGTCTGATACTCGAAGTTGGCTACGACTTCCGGGAGACCGCCTGGCAGACGGTTGGCGTAAGGGCTGTTAGGATACATCACAGGAAGAATGGCTTCCATGATACGCTGGTTAGCGTCTTCACGTGTGCGGAGCTCTTCAAGGATGACACCACGCTCGTTGTCGATTTCTGCTTCTTCAAGGGCGATGAAACTTGACCAGTCGTGAAGAATCAAGAGGCATGTGTCGACGAGACCTGGAAGAGTCGTCGGAACATTGGTCACCATGTAGACTGTCTGGTCGATGCCGGTGCCTGCGTTGAGGTTTTCACCGAATTTGATACCGCGGCTCTGTAAGTATTCGCGGAGCATCATGCCAGGAAGGTTTGTCGTCCCGTTGAATGCCATGTGCTCAAGGAAGTGGGCGAGACCACGCTGTGGCTCTTCCTCAAGGATAGAACCTACCTTCTGTGCGATGTAGAAATCTGCACGCTGTGCTGGCTTCTCGTTGTGACGGATGTAATAAGTCAAGCCGTTGTCGAGTTTTCCGATTCTTACGTTTGGGTCCATCGGACACGGCATCGCCATCTGGGCGAAACTTGTCACTGCCAATGCGGCAATGAACAGTGCTGAAAGGATTAGTTTTTTCATTTTTTTGTTAATTTAATATAGATGAATTACATATTTTTCAACAAAATAAGGTTCCGCGTACCATTTCGTGATGGATGTGCTCTTGCGTTTCCAATTCTTAGGTACGTTGCGCAGTTCTTCCTCGATGTCGCCACCTTTTAAATAAAGAATGCCACCCGCCTCTATGTCGTTGGTGACACGCAGTTTGTTGTTGCACCATTTCACGAAGTCCGGAAGCTGGGTGACGGCGCGGCTCACTATCACGTCGAACTTTTCTTTGATGTTCTCGGCGCGTTCCTGAATGGCTGTAACATTTTGTAAATCAAGCTTTTCGACAACGTCTTGAACTACTTTTATCTTTTTGCCTATGCTGTCGACAAGCAAGAAATTAGTCTGTGGAAACATGATTGCCAACGGGATGCCCGGGAAGCCGCCGCCTGTGCCGATATCGAGGACTTTCATGCCAGGAAGAAGCTCGAAATACTTGGCAATGGCAAGAGAATGGAGCACATGATGCTCGTAGAAATTGTCCATGTCTTTCCTCGAGATGAGGTTAATCTTGCTGTTCCAGTCTTCATAAAGTGGCGCAAGTTTCTCATACTGAGCCATTTGCGACTCAGTCAACTCGGGAAAATATTTTTTTATAATCTGATAATTCATTTCCACTATTAATCCTGCAAAGATACAAAAATTAATTTATGTAAATAAATTAAGTCAAAATATTAAAAAAATATTTCGTCGAATATATAAAATTAGTAATTTTACACGTTTGAATTCTTAAAATGACCGGAAAAATTAAATATATCGCACTGTTGATGTTTCTGATCGGCACTTTTTCTTCTTATGCGCAAAAAACGCAGAAAAAGAAGGAGACGCTTGACTATATCGACAGATACAAAGACGTGGCGATGGAGGAGATGGTGAAATATAAGATTCCGGCTTCAATCACATTGGCGCAGGGTATACTCGAGTCGGGTAACGGACAGAGCAAGCTCGCACGGCAAGGCAACAACCACTTCGGGATAAAATGCCATTCCGACTGGAAAGGCAAGACGATGCGCATGGATGACGACGCTCCGAAAGAGTGTTTCAGGGTGTATAAAAACGCTGAGGAATCGTATCGCGACCACTCTAAATTCCTGAAAAACGGCAGCCGTTACGCCTTCCTTTTTGATTTGAAAATCACTGATTACAAGGCTTGGGCGAAAGGCCTGAAGAAGGCCGGATATGCTACACTTCCGACATACGCGCCGGTGCTGATAAACCTCATTGAGACGTATAACCTGCAGCAGTACGACGAAATGGTGGTGAAAGGAAAATATAAGAAAAAGAAGAAGGAGAAGGAAAATAAGGTCGTTACTCCGCCTGTCGTCACAGACGTCAAACAGCCTGGTGAAGTGCCGGTTCTCGCAAATTGCAAGGTTATCGGGATGACCGACGATCATCATTTCATAAGAGAGAATTTTGGAGTTAAGTTTGTCTTCACCAAACAAGGTGATGATCTTGATAAGCTTGCTAAAGAATTGAAACTCAATAAGAGACAGCTTGTAAACTACAATAATCTTGGCAACAAGACCACTTTCGCGGAAGGCGAGGTGCTGTATATCGGGCCGAAACGCCGTAAGGCCGCTGGCGGTTATAAGATTCATGTGATTCAGCAAGGTGAGACCTTGTCGCAGGTGTCGCGTCTGTATGCCGTGAAACTTGAACGTCTTTATAAGATGAACGGTCTTGATGAAAAAGCCGTGATACAGGTTGGACAGGTTATAAAACTGAGATAATCAGCAAGTTAGATTTCGTTTTTTAAATATTTTGCGGTGTAGCCAACGGCGTTTTTTACAATCTCTTCAGGTGTTCCGCAACCTAAAATCATGCCGCCGCGCTCGCCGCCCTCAGGTCCCATGTCGATGATGTAATCGGCCATCTTGATGACGTCCATGTTGTGTTCGATGATGAGCACGGTGTTGCCTTTGTTAACGAGTTTGTTTAGCACTTCCATCAAAATCTTGATGTCTTCAAAGTGCAAACCGGTAGTAGGCTCGTCGAGGATGTACAATGTACGCCCCGTGTCGCGTTTTGCCAACTCGGTAGCTAACTTTACGCGCTGAGCCTCACCTCCCGACAACGTAGTTGAAGGCTGTCCCAAGGTGATGTAGCCGAGCCCGACATCCTGTAATGTCTTGATTTTCTGTAAGATACTTGGGAAGTTCTCAAAGAATACAACTGCTTCGTCGATTGTCAGGTTGAGCACATCGTTTATCGATTTTCCTTTGAAACGCACCTCCAAAGTCTCACGGTTGTAACGTTTGCCTTGGCATGTCTCGCATTGTACCTGCACGTCAGGAAGGAAGTTCATCTCGATGACCCTGACACCGGCTCCTTGGCATGTCTCACAGCGGCCGCCTTTCACGTTGAACGAGAAACGTCCCGACTTATAGCCTCGTATCTTCGACTCCGGCAGCTCGCCGTACAGCTTCCTTATTTCGTCGAAAACCTTGGTGTATGTCGCAGGGTTAGAACGTGGCGTCTTGCCGATAGGTGCCTGGTCAATCTCTATGACTTTGTCAATGAATTCAAGGCCTTCGATGCGGCCGTAAGGCAACGGGTTCTTCTCCGAACGGTAGAAATGTTTGCTCAGGATAGGGTAGAGTGTCTCGTTGATGAGCGACGACTTGCCGGAACCTGAGACGCCTGTGACACATACCATCACGCCGAGTGGCAGATCCAAATCGACGTTCTTGAGGTTGTGACCTGAGGCGTTGTATAGTTTAAGATGCTGCCCTTCAAGAGGCTTGCGTCTGACCTTCGGTATCTCAATGTTTTTCTTTCCTTGGAGGTAGTCGCATGTAAGGCCTTTCCCGTGCATAGCATCCTGGGGCGTGCCTTGGAACACCACCTCGCCGCCGTTGACACCTGCTCCCGGACCGATATCAATGATATGGTCGGCGGCGAGCATCGTGTCTTTGTCGTGTTCAACAACTATTATGCTGTTTCCGATGTCGCGCAACTCCTTCAACGATTCTATAAGTCTGTGATTATCACGCTGATGCAAGCCTATGGATGGCTCGTCGAGGATATATAAGATGCCTGTCAGTTGCGAGCCTATCTGTGTCGCGAGTCTGATGCGTTGCGACTCGCCGCCTGAAAGACTCTTTGCCGGACGGTTCATGTTCAGATAATCGATGCCGACGTTTAGCAGGAAGTTGATTCTTTTCTTGATTTCATTGAGAATGTCGTGCGAAATCTCCTTCTGTTTCTCGTCGAGATGGTTTGGTAGGTCGTCGAGCCACTGTGACAGCGAGTTGACGTCCATGTCGGCGAGTTCCGCTATGTTTTTGCCGTTCAGACGGAAATAAAGTGCTTCTTTTTTGAGCCTTTGTCCATGACACTCAGGACATTCCGTCTCGTTCATGAAACTGTTGGCCCATTTCAGTATCGATGCCGGCGCGTTCTCTTCGTTCATCTTCCTGATGACGTTGACGACACCTTCAAACGGTGTGGAATATGTCGACTGTGTGCCGAGATATTCTCTTGTTACGGTGAACGACTCGCTGCTGCCGTATAGTATGATGCTCATTGCGTTTTCCGGAATCTCGCTGATGGGCGTGTCGAGCGTGAATCCGTATCTTGTACCGATAGCCTCAAGCTGACTGAAGACACTGTTGTTTTTGTATTCGCCGAGCGGAGCGAGGCCGCCTTTTCTAAGGCTCAGACTCGCGTCGGGGATGATTTTCTTCATGTCGACCTGAATGATGGTGCCCAAACCGTTGCATTTCGGACAAGCGCCGTAAGGTGAGTTGAAACTGAAGGTGTTAGGCTCCGGGTCTTGATATGCGATGCCTGTCGTAGGGCACATCAGGAGCTTGCTGTAATAACGTGCGTCAGTGCTGCCTTCTTCCAAAACCATCAGCATGCCCTTGCCTCGACGGAATGCGGTCTCCACCGATTTCACTATGCGTTCCTTGGCGTCGTCGTGAACCGCCAAACGGTCGATGACAATCTCAATGTCATGGGTCTTGTAACGGTCGAGCTGCATGCCGAAGGTGAGCTCGCGAATTTCGCCATCTACGCGTACTTTGATGTATCCTTGCTGACGTATCTGCTCGAACAAATCACGATAATGTCCTTTTCTGCCTCTTACTACTGGAGCCAACACGTTGATTCTCTTGTTGTTATAATGCTCCATTATCATCTGCGTGATTTGTTCTTCGGAATAACGCACCATTTTCTCGCCGGTGTTGTATGAATACGGCACAGAGGCTCGTGCGTACAGCAGTCGCATGAAATCGTAAATCTCAGTGATTGTCCCCACCGTTGAACGTGGGTTACGGTTTACCGATTTCTGTTCAATGGATATGACAGGGGAGAGGCCGCGAATCTCGTCGACGTCAGGACGTTCCATGCTGCCGATAAACTGACGCGCATAGGCCGAAAACGACTCCATGTAACGGCGCTGACCCTCGGCATATATCGTCTCAAAAGCCAACGACGACTTGCCGGAGCCACTTAAGCCGGTTATCACCACGAGTTTGTCGCGCGGAATGCGTAAGTCGATATTTTTCAGGTTGTTCTCACGCGCTCCGTAAATCTCGATAAACTCGTCTTCAGCAATATTTTTGTTCTTCTCTGTCATTTAATCTAACTGCTCAACTATGCTGTCGTTTTCAAAATTCATGATGTCGCCGCCCGTAGCTTCCTTACAATAATCTGAAGTGAGGTTGAACGGTCTTTTCGGAATCTTGATTTCGTATGTCTCTCCCTTCTTGACTTTCAATGAGTTGGAACGAAGCCACGGGTTGAAAATCTTAAGAAGCTTATACGTTATGTCATGTTCAATCGCAAAATCAGCCCAGCTTTCAACACTTTTGTTAACGATGACTGTCTTATACTTAAACGGTTGGTATTCAAGGTCTTTGCTTACAAAAATTCCATATTGTTCCGGATTCTCGAGTATGGTTTTGAAGGCTAAAATCCTGAAGATATAGCGTTCTGTCTCGTCGGCCATGAGCAAATCGTAATACGAGTGTACTTTCTGTTCTCTCAAAAACTTGTTAAGACGTCGTGTTCCGGCGTTAAACGAAGCTGCCACCAACGTCCAGTTATGGTAAAGCTCATACGATTTTAGAAAATAGCGGCATGCTGCTTCCGTCTCAAGCTCGACGTTGTACCTCATGTCGATTTCCTTGTTGATTTCAAGTCCGAATTCTTTGCCTGTTTTTTCTATAAACTGCCAGAAACCTACGGCTCCTGCCGGTGAAATGGCGTTTGTCAGGGTGCTCTCTGCTACACAGAGATACTTGAAATCATCGGGGATGCCATATCTTTTAAGTATGGGTTCTATCACCGGGAACCAGCGTTTTGAGCGTTTCACGAGAAGCATGGTGTTGCTGTGGAAATAGCAAGTCGACAGCAGTTCGCGCTCGTAACGTTCCCTGATGTTGAACATCTCCAAAGGCACGCGCTCGCCGGCGAATGTGACGTCGTCGGCAAACTCGATGTCGTTGCTTCTGATGCATATCTGCTCAAGTGACACAGGACGCTTTTCGGCTATTCTTATAGCTCTGATACTCAATATGATAGCGATGATAGCGGCTATGCCTACCGATGCAACGGCGATATAAAAAACTAATAGTTTTCTTTTTTCCATTACAGATGCACCACTTCTCCGTATGCCGCTGCTGCAGCTTCCATGATGGCTTCCGACATTGTAGGATGTGGGAAGATGTTTTCGATGATGTCGCGTCCTTCAGCGCCGAGCTCGCGTGCCAACACTGCTGTAGCGACCATCTCTGTCACGTTCTCGCCGACCATGTGGCAACCCAGCCATTTGTTGGTCTTGGCATCGAACACCACCTTGATGAATCCGTCTTTGTTGCCTGCCGCCGCTGCCTTTCCTGATGCGGTGAACGGGAACTTACCGATTCTCACCTCGTAGCCCGCCGCGACAGCTTTAGCCTCGCTCAGACCCACTGAAGCGATTTCTGGAGTGATGTATGTACAGCCAGGGATGTTGTTGTAATTCAATGGTTTAGGATTCAAACCGCAGAACTTCTCAACGCAGATGATAGCCTCGTGTGATGCCTTGTGTGCCAAAGCCGGTCCGTGAACGATGTCACCGATAGCGTAAACGCCTTCAACATTGGTTCTGTAGTAGTCATCAACGATGATTTTGCCTCTCTCGTTGGCGATGCCGAGGTTCTCAAGGCCGAGGTCTTCAAGGTTAGTCTGTACTCCGACAGCTGAAAGCACGATGTCGGCTTCAACGACTTTCTCGCCTTTCTTGGTGCTGATGGTGCACACGCATTTCTCGCCTGTAGTGTCGACATTGGTGACTGATGCTTCTGTCATCACGGTCATCTTCAGCTTCTTGAAGCAGCGTTCGACTTGTTTCGACACCTCTTCGTCTTCGTTTGGCACAACATTAGGCAGGAACTCCACAAGTGTGACTTTTACGCCCATAGAGGTGAAGAAGAACGCGAATTCCGAGCCGATGGCACCTGAACCGACAACCACCATTGTCTCAGGAAGTTTGTCCAACACCAATGCCTGACGGTAGCTGATGATTTTCTTGCCGTCGATAGGCATGGCCGGCAACTGACGCACTCTTGAACCTGTCGCGAGAATGATGTGGTCAGCTTCATATTCGGTTGTATTGCCTTCTGCGTCAACGACTTTCACTGTCTTGTTCGCTGTGAGTGATCCGAGGCCAGGAATCAATTCGACGTTGTTTTTCTTAAAGAGGTACTGCACGCCTTTGCTCATTCCGTCGGCGACGCCACGGCTGCGGGCGACCACAGCTTCCATGTCAGGATGTACCTCGCCCTCGAGCTTAATGCCGTAATTCTCTGCATGTTGCATATATGTGTAGACTGCCGCGCTTTTCAAAAGTGCCTTGGTCGGGATGCAGCCCCAGTTGAGGCATGTGCCGCCAATTTCAGCTTTTTCAACAACGCCAACCTTTTTCCCAAGCTGTGAAGCTCTGATAGCAGCGACGTAACCGCCAGGACCGCTACCTATTACTATAACATCGTACTTCATGATTATCAACGATTTATGTTAGTTTTTAAAATATTTTTGTTTATCGAAATTTTATTGTGCGAAATTACAAAAAATTTTGTTATCTTTGCAACATTGTTAGTGAAGAATTTTCTTCATGTTAATATTTGCCGAAAAGCAATTTTTTTCACGTTTTAGTTCCTTTTAATTATTTAATTATGTTAGCTGATTATTTCAATAATCCGCTCATGCCGTATAAATGGTATGAAGTGGCTCGCACCCGCGAGAAAAACCTGTTTAAGAAGGTTGATGTGTTCATGTATCTCTCAATGACGCACGACAACGCTTTCGATTTACTGTACGTCTCTGTTGATGAGATAAACCGACGATTAACCAAGTGCTATCATGGTAAATTTACAATTAAATTTAAGAATAACTGTTTGATTATCAGGAGTGGACTGTTTTGGAAGAGATATTATGTCCTGACCTATGACGATGCTGCCGGTATTGTCGCACTGTCTAACAGAAGGAAGACAAAATGTTGGATTCTGTCAAAAACAATGCCTTATGACACCAATGCTTTACATAATGTCCTTAAATCTGTTGAAACACAAGGTTTTGATGTGAATACTATTGAATTATTTTACGAGTAATATATAATAAAGGTGTTGCGGTTAATTCAATAAAAAAGATTATTGATATTTTTGTCGATTTTTTTTGCCCTTATTATTTTTATTCCTATATTTGCAAGTTAAAATGATAACGATTTTTTGAGATGATAATATCGGAATTAACTGCTATTTCACCTATTGACGGCCGTTATAGGAAAAAAGTTGAACGGCTTGATGAATATTTTTCGGAATTTGGTCTGATTCGTGCCAGAGTGATGGTCGAAGTCGAGTATTTTATCGCTCTGTGTCAGATACCGTTACCTCAACTTGCGAATTTCGACAAAAAGAATTTCCGTAAGCTGAGAAATATTGTTAGGAATTTTAAAGTGTCTGATGCTCAAGAGATTAAAGAGATTGAGAAGACGACAAACCACGATGTGAAGGCTGTGGAGTATTTCCTGAAACGTCGTTTTGATGAGATGAACCTCGCTCAGTTTAAGGAGTTCATCCATTTTGGCCTGACTTCGCAGGATATCAACAACAGCGCGGTGCCGTACACTATGATGCAGGCTAATAGCGAGCTTGTTCGTCCGGCTTTCGCTGCAATAGTGGAGAAACTGAAATCTCTCGCCGCAGAGTGGCGTGATGTGCCGATGCTCGCTCACACACACGGTCAGCCTGCAAGTCCTACGCACCTTGGAAAGGAAATCTTCGTGTTCGTGGAACGTCTCGAGAATCAGCTGAATGAACTCGATAAAATCCCGTTCACGGCAAAATTCGGTGGCGCAACAGGTAACATGAACGCTCATAAGGTGGCGTATCCTCAGATAAACTGGCGTGAGTTTGCAGCTAAATTCATCAA
Source organism: Bacteroidales bacterium (assembly GCA_017649945.1). GTDB lineage: Bacteria > Bacteroidota > Bacteroidia > Bacteroidales > F082 > Limimorpha. The sequence goes on from JAGCFU010000076.1 coordinate 38,996, forward strand.
GAAACTCGGACTGCAACGTCAGGAGACGACGACACAAATCGAGCATTACGACGTGATGGCGCAATATTTCGACGCACTCAAACGCCTCAACACCATCCTCATCGATCTGTCACGCGACATCTGGCTGTACATCTCGATGGATTATTTCAAACAGAAAATCAAAGCAGGCGAGGTGGGCTCTTCAGCAATGCCGCATAAAGTCAACCCGATAGATTTCGAGAACGCGGAAGGTAACCTCGGATTGGCCAACGCCATTTTCGAACATCTCAGCCGCAAGCTCCCTATCAGCCGCATGCAACGCGACCTTACCGATTCGACGGTGACACGTAACATCGGAGTGCCATTAGCACACACTCTCATCGCAACGAGTTCATTGTCAAAAGGTTTGGACAAGCTGATACTTAACGAAGCCAAGCTGCGTGCTGACCTTCAGAACAACTACGCCGTGGTTGCGGAAGCAATACAGACAATCCTTCGTCGCGAGCAAGTGGAAGGTGCCTACGAACTCCTGAAAGGACTCACCCGCACAAATGAGAAGGTGACACGCGAGTCAATCGATGCATTTATCGATCAACTGCCTGTAAATAAGGATGTTAAGAATGAGATGCATGCGATAACTCCTGAAAATTACACTGGTTTTAACTACGAAAACAAGTAAAAGATGAATAAAAAAAAGAATTTTCGCAGGTTACTTCACTACGTCAAGCCATATTGGTTTAGCGTGTTGATGAATATTGTCTTCAATATGCTTGCAATCGTGTTCTCACTGTTCTCGTTTTCGATGATAGTGCCGTTCCTGAACATGTTGTTTAATCCGAAAAATCTGACAACGGTGAAGCCGGAATTCGCTCTCGACACGGACACTTTGCTTGCCACCCTCGACTATTACATCAGTTCCATAATTATTGAACAGGGCCAGGCCTCGGCGTTGATATTCATTTGCATTTTGCTTGTCATAGCGTTTTTCCTCAGAAATATCACCACTTATTTCGCCATGTTTTTCATGGTCGGGGTGCGTGCCGGCACCATCAAGGATCTACGAAACGATTTGTACAGGAAAATCATGATTCTGCCGCTTTCATTCTACAGCAAGCATAAAAAAGGCGATATCATGGCGCGTATCACAACCGATGTGCACGAAATAGAGGTGTCAATAATCAGTTATCTTGATGTCTTCATCAAATCACCGCTTACGATAATGGCGTATTTCACTTACATGCTTGGTGTCAGCTGGCGTCTGACGTTGTTTGTGGTGCTCCTGCTGCCAATCGGCGGACTTATCATCGGCTGGGTCGGAAAATCTTTGAGAAAAGACTCTCTCGAAGGACAGAATAAATTGGCTGGATTGCTCGCCACCATTGAGGAAACGATAGGCGGACTTCGTATCATAAAGGCATTCAATGCCATATATTATTCAAGCGATAAATTCAACGAACATAACGATGACTATACCCGTGTTATAAAATTCGTGAACCGTAAGCGTGACCTCAGCTCACCGATGAGCGAGTTCCTCTCGTCAATAATTATCGCTATCGTGATATGGTTTGGCGCCACTTTGATTTTGTCTGCCAGTAGCAATCCGGATGCGGTTCCGAGTATCACGGCGGCTAATTTCATAGCTTATATCGTCGTATTCTCGCAGATTATCTCACCGGCAAAGTCGTTCTCGCAAGGTTTCTATAGCCTTCAGAAAGGTATGGCGTCTGCCGACCGTATATTTGAAGTGCTTGATGCAGAAGAAGTTATAGTTGAAAAAGAAAATGCTAAATCATTACTTGAGTTTAACGATGCAATAGTTTACAACGATGTTAGTTTCCATTATAACGAGGTTAACGTGCTGAAAAACATCAGCTTGACAATCCCTAAAGGCAAGATGATAGCCCTTGTCGGCGAAAGCGGCGGCGGTAAGTCTACGTTGGTCGACCTGCTTCCTCGTTTCTACGACGTCAGCGATGGCAGCATCACAATCGATGGCACTGATGTCCGTGACCTCAAGATTTGTGACGTTCGCGGACTTATGGGAATAGTGTCCCAGGAGAGCATACTGTTTAATGACACAGTTTTCAATAATATAGCTTTCGGTCTCGAAAATGCTACTCGCGAAGACGTCATCGAAGCTGCCAAAATCGCCAACGCGCATGATTTCATCATGGAGATGGAAAACGGCTACGACACATATATCGGCGACCGTGGCATGAATCTGTCGGGCGGACAGCGTCAGAGAATAAGCATCGCACGCGCAGTGCTTAAGAACCCGCCTATTCTTATACTCGACGAGGCAACGTCGGCGCTTGACACTGAATCGGAACGCCTTGTACAGGAAGCACTCGCGAAAGTGATGACAAACCGTACATCCGTCGTCATCGCACACAGACTTTCGACAATTCAGAATGCCGATGAGATACTTGTCTTGGTAAAAGGTCAGATAGTGGAACGTGGAAAACACGAGGAACTCATTGAATTGGGAGGTGTTTACAAACGCCTTACCGACCTGCAGTCGTTCAATTAGTTCAAAAAAATCTGATTACAAAACAGAAAAAAATATTATTTTTGCGAAAATTTTAGAAAAATTAACATTTAAGATGGATTTAAGTAAAGTTGTTGCCATTTCTGGCAAACCAGGTCTGTTCCTCGTCACAACAAACGGCGGAGGAAAGCTTATTGTTGAGTCATTGATCGATGGAAAACGTATTCCAGCTTTCGCGAACGACAAAATCAGCTCCCTTGAGGAAATCAGCATCTTCACTACTGGTGAGGACAAGCCTCTGAAGGAAGTTTTTATGAGTATTCATGAGAAATTGGGCGACAAACTCGATTTCGACCCTAAAAAAGCATCGCCGGTTGAGCTGAGAGAGAAATTTATGCTCGTGTTGCCTGACTACGACGAAGACGCTGTATATCAGTCAGATATGAAGAAGGTGTTCCAATGGTACCAACTCCTCAACGACAAAAAGATTCTTGATTTCACCGTTGAGACGAAAGAAGAGGAGAAAGCCGAGGAAGCACCAGTGGAGAAAAAAGAGGTGAAAAAAGCCACAGCAAAGAAAGCAGCACCTAAGGCAGCACCGAAAGAGAACGTGAAAGCCGCTGCCGCTCCGGCGACAAAGTCGACAAAAAAACCTAAGAAAGTGTAAATAAGCACACGCAGAAAGAGCAGAGACAACGGATAATGTCTGCTTTTTCTGCCATTTCTGCGTGAAATAATAACATGAAACAAATCATTGATTTCATTGTAATCGAGAAGCAATCGTTTCAGCGTGCTGCCTTGTTACGGCTCCATTGCGATGAGCCGTTACCGGAAATCCGTGGCGGTCAGTTCGTGAACGTCCGCGTCGACGGCTGCGACAAAGCCTATCTGCGTCGCCCGATTTCCATTCATGACGTTGATTATCAGAATAATACAATCGACCTTTTGATTCAAGAGAAACACGAAGGCACGAAGAAACTGTGCGCGTTGCCGGTGGGAGAGAAGGTGAGCATCGTGTTGCCGTTGGGAAACGGTTTCACCATGCCTGAAAAAGACGATAACGTCCTGTTAATAGGCGGTGGCATCGGAATCGCACCTTTATATTATTTTGCAAAAACGATTGGTAAAGACGTACGGTCGTGCGTCTCAACATTTTTATTGGGTGGCCGCACACAAAATGACCTGATGTTGTTAGAGCGTTTCCGTTCCGTTGGTGACGTTTTCATCACCACCAACGACGGCTCATTAGGCGAGAAAGGCTTCGTGACTGACCACAGTCTATGGAATACGATGAAAATCAATAAGATATACGCTTGCGGACCTATGCCTATGATGAAAGCGGTGGCAAAGGTGGCGCGAGACAAAGGTATTTGGTGCGAGGTGTCGCTTGAAAATCAAATGGCATGCGGCATCGGAGCGTGCTTGTGCTGTGTCGAGAATACAAAAGAAGGCAATCTGTGCGTTTGTAAAGAAGGTCCGGTTTTTAATATTGAGAGACTGCTATGGTAAAGACAGAAATCAAACTCAAGGGCATGACCCTGAAGAACCCGGTCATGACGGCGTCGGGGACGTTCGGCTATGGCGAGGAATACGCTGATTTCGTCGACCTCTCGGAACTCGGCGGCATCATTGTGAAAGGAACCACTCTGCATCACCGCGAAGGCAACCCTTATCCGCGCATGGCGGAAACGCCCATGGGCATGCTCAACTGCGTAGGACTCCAAAACAAAGGCGTCGACTACTTCATAGAGACGATTTACCCAAGAATCAGACATTTTGAAACCAATGTGCTTGTCAATGTAAGTGGCTCAAACATAGATGATTACGTTACTGCTGCCGCTAAAATCAATGCACTTGATGATATTCCGGCTATCGAACTTAATGTTTCGTGTCCGAATGTGAAACAAGGCGGCATGGCGTTTGGTGTTACATGTTCCGGAATAGAACAAGTGGTGAAGGCCGTTCGTGAAGTTTACCACAAGCATTTGATGGTGAAACTTTCGCCTAATGTCACTAACATTGCAGAGATAGCGCTTGCAGCTGAAGCAGCAGGTGCCGATTCTGTTTCGTTGATAAACACCTTGTTGGGAATGGCTATCGATGCTGAAACAAGAAAACCGGTTCTTTCTATGGTAACTGGCGGATTATCAGGAGCTTGTGTGAAACCTGTGGCGTTGCGTATGGTGTGGCAAGTCGCCAAAGCCGTGAAAATCCCTGTAATAGGTCTCGGCGGCATCTCATCAGCCACTGATGCGATAGAATTCTTGCTTGCCGGAGCCTCAGCGATACAAATAGGTACAGCCAACTTCATCGACCCTGCAATATCGGCAAAAGTAGCGAAAGGAATTGTGGAATATTGCGAGAGACAAGGTGTTAAGGATGTTAACGAACTCGTTGGAGGGTTGATTATCTAAACTATATTCACTTCCGGATTGATTTCAATTCCGAACTTTTCCTTCACGGAATCTTGTATTTTTTTCATCAAATCAAGGATTTCCTGTGGTTTGCCGCCACCATAGTGAACCAAAACCAGCGCTTGCTTGTCCCAAACGCCGACATGGCTCTCACGGTAGCCTTTCCATCCGGCTTTGTCGATGAGCCATCCAGATGGGATTTTTACAAAAGCGGAGTCAGTCGGATAACTCGGAATATTGTCATAACACTCTTTTAATTCCAAAAATTTCTCATTCGTCACTATCGCATTCTGGAAAAAACTGCCGACACTGCCAATGACACTGACTTCAGGCAATTTCTCTGCTCGAATCGCTTTTACTGTTGCTGCCACATCTTGCAATGTCGGACTGGTTATGTTATTGCTAATCAGATAATTGCGAATGTTTCCGTAATCCAACTTCAATTCACCGTGTTTCTTTAAAATAAAATCCACCGCGAAAATCATGTACAAGGCATGCCATGTACCTCCGGGTAATGATTTGTCATCCCGTTGGGACAACGCATGCGTTGTCCTTTGGGAAATCAATTCCTTAAAAACCGAATTCCGATATGAAAAATGGCATTCTTCATTGCAGAAAACCTTGGTTTTACCCGAAACCAAATCAATCGTATGTACCTGATAAATCGCGTCTTTCACTTCTGCACCGTATGCCCCGATGTTTTGAACAGGCGCCGCCCCGACTTTTCCAGGGATGTCGGACAAGTTCTCCAACCTATAGAGCTTTCTGGAAACGGTGTAATCGACGAAATCTTTCCACACCTCGCCACAATAACAGCGAATTTTAACTGTCTTATCGGTTTCTTCAAGTGTCTCAATTCCTTTCAGATTCGGATAAACCACAAAGCCGTCATAAAACTCATCAGAGAAAAGGATGTTGCTGCCGCCGCTTAATATTAGAATACGTGACGCGTCTCTACATTCAATAAATTTAGGATTGCGTGTCAATTCATGTATATCATCCATTGATTTTAATTCCTGAAAATATCTTGCTTTAACGTCAAATCCAAAGGTGTTGAGCTCGCGCAACGAAAAGTTTTTCTCCATTTCTGAAATTTTTTTCAAAAATAAAGAAAATTTGTCAAACTACAAGATAAAATTTGTAATTTTATAGCTTGAAAATTTTACAGCATTGAAGCGTGTTATAGTATCGGTTATCAATGACTTAGTCACTGACCAGCGTGTCAACAAGTCATGCCTTACCTTGCAGAAAGCGGGGTTTGAGGTGCTTCTCGTGGGTCGCCGGCAGCGCAAATCGCCTCCGATGGACGAGCGTCCGTACAAGTCGCACCGCATGAAACTGCTGTTCGAGAAAGGTCCGTTCTTCTATGCGGAGTTCAATATCCGATTATTTATATTTTTATTGTTCCATCGCTGTAATTGCCTGCTGTCCAATGATTTGGACACTCTGTTGCCGAACTTTTGGATTTCTAAACTGAAACGTGTCCCGTTGATTTACGACAGTCACGAATATTTTACTGAGGTGCCGGAATTGGTAAGCCGTCCAAGGGTTCAGAAGGTTTGGAAACGCATTGAAGAATACGTTGTGCCGAAATTGCCTGAGATGATTACTGTAAATCAATCGATTGCGGATCTTTTCCATGAGAAATACGGCATAAAAGTGCATATCATACGCAACATCCCGATGCGCAAAATGTTGCCTGAGCCTGCTTCTCGTGAAGAAATGGGTCTTGACACTCAAAAACATATTCTCGTGCTGCAAGGCTCGGGAATCAATATTCACCGTGGTTCCGAAGAATTGGTTGATGCGATGGCATATCTTAATGATTGTCAGTTGGTTATCATCGGTGGGGGAGATGTGCTGCCGATTCTGAAAGAAAAGGTCGTCACCCATCATTGGGACGACCGCGTGAAGTTCTTCCCTCGCATGCCTTACCGGAAAATGATGGCTATAACGCAACTTGCCGACCTCGGTTTCACACTCGACAAGGATACAAATCTTAATTATCGTTTCAGTCTGCCTAACAAGTTGTTCGATTATATTCAGGCCGGCGTTCCTATAATCGCATCGCATCTTCCGGAGATTGAACGAATCGTAACTGATTATAACATAGGGACTTTTATCGAAAATCATGACCCTGAAACCATTGCCAAGACGATTCAAAATGCGTTAAATGACGAAAAGAAGTTGGAACAATGGAAAAATAATCTTATATTTGCAGCCCAGAATCTCTGTTGGGAAAACGAAGAGGAGATTTTGTTGAAAATATATGAGAAATACGTCTGAACGTCATATTCATATTGTGAGTTTTGACATCCCGTGTCCTGTGAACTACGGCGGTGTCATCGACGTGTTTTTCAAAGTGAAGGCGCTCTGTGAACGCGGTTTCAAGGTTCACATGCACTGTTTTGAATATGGTCGTGAGCCGTCTCCAAGGCTTGAGGCATTGTGCTTCTCTGTGGATTATTATAAGCGAAACATGTCGCTCGGCAATGCCTTCAGCAAGTATCCTTATATTGTAACTTCCAGAATATCAGAGAGCTTGATGCAAAATCTGTTGAAAGACGACTATCCGATAATTCTTGAAGGACTGCATACATGCGGCGTTTTGTTGGACCCAAGGATGGAAGGACGCAGGATTTTCGTGCGCGCTCATAACGTGGAGCACGATTATTATCAATATTTGGCTGAGACCGAAAAAGATATCAGAAAAAAGCTGTTTTTAAAACTTGAGTCACGGAAACTGCGTAAGTTCGAGTCTGTTTTGGCTAAGGCTACAGGTGTTCTCGCCATCTCAAACAAAGATTACGAATATTTCAAGAAATCATACGACAATGTTTATCTGATTCCGGCGTATGCAGGCTTCGATAAGGTGGATGTGCTTGAAGGTCAAGGCGATTATGTGCTTTACCACGGAAAACTCGATATTTCTGAAAATTACAATGCCGCAGAATTTTTAGTGAAAAAGGTCTTCAAAGGCACCGATATAAAACTTAAGGTCGCAGGTATGAATCCGCCACGTCATTTGGTGAAATGCATAGCAAATGAACCGAATGTTGAACTTATTGAAAATCCGGAGGATGATGAACTGCAGGAACTCGTGCGTAATGCGCAAATCAATATTTTAGTGACCGCTCAGGCTACAGGCTTGAAATTGAAACTGCTTAACGCTCTCTTCAACGGGCGTTATTGTGTTGTCAATGATAAGATGGTTGAGGGCTTGGATATCAATGACTTATGTTTCGTGGCTAACACGGCGTTAGAAATGAAGACTGTCGTTGCCGACCTCATGACGAAGCCTTTTGTAGAGGAACAGGTCGCTATCAGAAAGAGCAGGATGGATGCTTTCTACAACCCTTCGCGTGCCACCGACAAACTCGAGGAGTTACTTGGATGACTCGGTGATGGTGCCGTTGGCGCAGCTTATCACGCGTGAAGGATATTTCAAAATCAGATTGTAATTATGTGTCGCCATCAGGATGGTGGTGCCGTTGTCGCGAATCTTCATGATTAACTTCATGATGTCGTTTGTAGTCTCAGGGTCAAGGTTGCCCGTCGGCTCGTCTGCCAATATGACATCAGGGCTGTTGAGCAAAGCTCTCGCGATAGCTACACTCTGTTGCTCGCCTCCCGAAAGCTGGTGCGGCATGGATTTCCTTTTTCCTTGAAGACCAACGAGTTGCAATACTTCGTCTATACGTTTGCTGATACCGCTTTCTTCTTCCCAACCGGTAGCTTTCAATACAAATGAGAGGTTCTGCTCGACAGTTCTGTCATAAAGAAGCTGAAAATCTTGAAAAACGATGCCTATTTTTCTCCTCAAAAAAGGAATGTCTTTTCTCTTCAAATCGTTCAAATTATATCCTGAGATGTTGAAACTGCCGTCTTTCGCAGGGAGTTCGGCGTACAACGTCTTGAGAAGCGATGACTTGCCTGAGCCGCTTCTGCCTATTAGATACACAAATTCTCCCTCGTTGATTTCGAGGTTGATGTCTTTGAGAATCAGACGGTCATGCTGAAAGACAGAACCGTTTTTTATCGATATTACTGCACTCATCATATGAATATTTTACCATTTACTGCTTCCGCCGCCACCTCCGAAGCGACCGCCTCCGAAGCCGCCGAATCCTCCAGAGCCGCCGCCCCATGAGCCTCCCGAGCTGCCCCAGCTGCTGCCTCCGTTTCTGCCTCTGCTGCCGCCATTTAATCCCGACAGCAGTATGCCCCACAGCAGGCCTCGCCAGAAACCGCCATTGGCGGAAGAGCCGCCACCTCTGTTGAAAGCCTTGAGGATGAAGTATATGAACAAAAATAATATCCCCAAGAATAACAAGCCAAGGGCGCCGCTGTCATCTTCTTTGACATATCTGTCAGCTTTGAAAGCTCCTGACGCTAACCCGATGATAGCGTCGACGGCGTTGTCGATACCTCTGTAATAATCGCCTTCCTTGAAAGCAGGGATCATCTCTTTTGTGCGGATGCCATAGTTGACAGCATCGGTGACGTAAGGCTCCAGGCCATAACCCACCTGTATCGAGACGTCGCCGAGTTCGTCGGCTGTCTTGGGCTTGACGAGGATTACCACGCCGTTGTTGCTTTTGGTTCCTACGCCCCATTTCTCACCCAGTTTCTGCGCGAAGTCGTCGGATGTGGTGCCATCCAGATTTAACACCGTGACCACGCATATCTGGGTGGAGGTGGAGTCGTTGTATGCAACCAGTTTGTTCTCCAATGCGCGCTCCTGCTTGTCCGTCAAAATGTCAGCGTAATCGTTGACCAGACGTGGCGGATTGGGCCGCGCAGGGATTTTCTGAGCGAAACTGACGTTGACAAACAACAATAACCCCATAAGGTAAAGGCAAGCCCTTACCCTACGGGTTATATTATGTCTCGTCATCGTCATTAAAACTCAACTTTCGGAGCTACCTCTGAGCCAGCCTGTGCCTTGAAATAGCCGACTTTCTCGAAGTCGAACATGCTGGCAATGATGTTACGAGGGAACTTGCGGATATATTGGTTGTAATTCCTTGCTGCTTCGTTAAATTTCTGGCGTTCTACAGTGATACGATTCTCGGTGCCTTCGAGCTGTGACTGCAAAGCAAGGAAGTTCTCGCTGGCCTTCAGGTCAGGATATTGCTCAACGGTTACAAGCAATCTTGACAGTGCGCCTGACAATTGGTCCTGTGCCGCCTGGAATTTTGCGATGTCTTCAGGTTCAAGGTCAGATGGGTCGAGAGTAATGCTTGTTGCCTTGGCACGTGCCTCGATGACTGCTGTCAAG